>JBIIUN010000271.1:0-7054 GCA_044339945.1 Kapaibacterium sp. (SeqCode) | reverse complement strand
GGTGGCGCTCACCGCCGTCATGCGGAAACTCCTCCTCCAGATGAACCGCGTCCTCCAGCCCAAGGCCGAATCCCCAACCCCGAAAACCGCCTAACCCCCTTGCCATCCAACACCGTTGCTCTCCCCCACCGGATGGCGGAGAGGGAGTCCACCGGGGGGATTTCGGGGGCTGTGCGCAGAAGCGCCCAACCGGTCGGCACTTAGGCCCTTAACGAAGTCTTGGCGGATAAAGTCGGGGCTTCTCATGGCGGGTCGGAAGGTTTTGTCGGCGTGGGCAGACGCAATGCCTGGTGAACCCGCAGGCGCTTCGGGTCCACGCCGGGATTCGCCGCCTGAAGCGATTTCAGTGAGATGCCGTGCCGCCGGGCAATGTGGCTCAGCGTGTCGCCCGGCCTTACGCGATAGGTTTCGGCGCCGACCGTTGACCGACCTGGTTTTTGTTCTGCCTCCGGTTGCAACTCTTGCCGGTAGGCTTTCTCGGCCTCCGCTTGGACTTCCTTCCAGAGATTGGTGCCATACCGTGCCTCGACAAACTTCCTGCTCACCTCCGAATAACCGTTGGCATAGGCCACCAGGCCTTCGGAAACCAAACAGCCGGCCAGTCCGAAGCGGCCGACGTGGTATTTGTCCTCCAGGATCCGATTGAACTCGCCCGACCAGGACGCGGGCAGCCCATACATCGGCAGGCGCACCACCCCGTTGGTCAAATCACGGCGAGCCTCGCTGCGCCCCAGTTCCGAGGCCAACCCGGAGTTCGTGGGATACCCGAATGAATCCAACTGCTGCTTGGAAAATTGGGCGCGGGTCATCTCGTCACTCCGAACGGGCAAGCCAAGCAAGGCTAGACCTAGTGCCAAAAGCATCGGGAACAGCTTCATCTCAGTAAGTCAGTTGGAACTCCGGCAGCATCGCCACGCTCCAGAGCAGATCCTCTACGCCCTCGGCCTTCGGCGTGGGACCGACCAGTTCGACGGCGAGGGCAAGTTCCTTGCGGGTGGGAGGGCGGGACAGCGCCTGCCGGAACACGCGTTCGGCAAGAGCGCGACCGCCGGCGTTGGTGGAGACCAGTTGTTGGGCGCCTCGCTTGAGCAACTGGGCCAACGTGTCCCCGTTGGTGAGTTCCAGCGCCTGGATCGTGGTGGCGGTGGACTGCCGCACGGTCGTGATTTGTTCACGGTTGGGCCGGCCCAAAGCGAGCGCGAGCGGATCCGCGGCGGTCAGCGAGGCACGCACAGAGCCATAGACGGTCTTGCCCGAGACGGCGGACGCGAGCGCTTCGGCGACATTCCACGGGGCCAATCCCGGACCGCCCAGGACGTGCGCCGGGGACCAAGTCCCCGTGAACTCGGATTCGCGCCACTTGCCGGTAGGCGAGGTGCTCGCCTGCCACGAGGCGTCGGTGGCGAAGTCCAGCACGCGCTCCTGCCCACCCGCGGTCACCCGCAGCTTGGCATAAACCAGCACGCCGGCCGGGTTCGACCGGTCGCCGCCGTTCACGGCTTCGACCGCAACGACGTTGGTGCCGGCGCGGAACAGCGAGCGGGCGTCATACACGCCGGGTTGAGCCCAGTCGGATGAATCGGAGCCGCGGGCGCGCTGGCCGTTGACGAAGACCCGCGCCGAGTTGTCGGCGTGGACAATCAGGGTCGCTTCGGTCGGCGCAGCATCGAGCACGACCACCTTGCGGAAGCCGTTCGTGCCCGGCGGCACACCGGTCGCGCCGTGGGCGTCGCCCCACACCCAGAAGGCTTCCGCCGCGGGCGTCTTGCCTTCCACGCGGTCGAGCAACAGCCGGTCGAGGCCACCCTCGGGCTTGTCCTGCCAGACGCCGGTAAGCGAACCCAGCGCGTCGCGGAACTGCTCCGCCGTCAGCCGGCGCACGGCCGGGCCGGTGAACGTGAACGTCGGCTCCGGCTTGTCCGGCAGGTTCACCGACGGCAACTGGTAGGCCCGGGACGTGAGGATCAGTTCCAGCGTGCGCTTGAGGTTCCACTGATGGGCGACGAGGTCCTCCGCCAGCCAGTCGAGCAACTCCGGGCTCCATGCCTCGTTCTGCATCACGTCGAGCGGCTCCACGAGACCGTGGCCGAGCAGCTTCGCCCAGAGGCGATTCACGACGGTGCGGGAAAGTCGGCCGTTCTCGCGGCTCGTAATGAGGGTCGCGAGCTGGGCGAGACGGTTGGTCTTCGCCGCCGCGGCGTCCACGGCGCCAAGTTCCGGGAACAGGAACTTCAGCGGGGCGGTCTTCCCGGTCGGCTTGTCGCACAGGACCATTTCGAGCGGGCCGTCGGCGTAGATGCCGGCCAAGCCATAGGCGTCGCTAAGCTGCCAGTCGTCGATGAAGGAGTCGTGGCACGAGGCGCACTTGAGGTTCACGCCCATGAGCACCTGGCCGATGTTCTGCGCGGCCTGCATCGGCGGCGTCATCGAGGCGTTGACCGTGCCGCGCCAGACGATTCCCTTGGTGAAGCCCTCGCTGGCTTCGGTCGGGTTCACGAGTTCGCGGACGAACTGGTCATACGGCTTGTTGTCCCGCAGCGCTGCGTAAAGCCATTGGCTGATCTGCTTGCGGCCGCCGTCGATATAACCGGTGCCCTTGTAATCGTTGCGGAGCAGGTCGTTCCAGAACGTCAGCCAGTGCTGGGCGTAGCGCTGGTTGTCCGCCAGCAGCGTCCGCACCAGCCGCTCGCGCTTGTCGCGGGAGCGATCCTTGAGGAAGGCGTCCAGCTCCTGCGGCGTCGGCAACAGGCCCACGACATCGAGGTAAACCCGGCGGGCAAACAACCGGTCGTCCACGGGCTTGGCCGGCTTCACTTGGTGCTGCTTGAAATAGGCGTCCGCGAGTCGGTCCACGGGATGCGCCGCCTTGCCGGCGGGCAGCTCGGGCTGACGCGGATGCAGGTTCTTCGGCTCGGGCTTGGCGAAGGTGATCTGCGGGTCCCACTTCAGGCCTTGATCCACCCAGGCGCGCAAGATCCCGACCTGTTCCCGGGTCAGCTTGGTTCCTTTCTCCGGCATGACCGAATCCGGATCCGTGCCGGCGACGAGGTGGATGAAATGACTCTTCGCGCTGTCGCCCACGAGGGCCGCCGGACCGGAATCCGCCGCTTGCAGGAAGGTCTCGCGATTGTCCAGGCGCCAGCCGCCCTTCATCTTGCCCCGGCCGTGGCATTTGACGCAGCTCGCCTCAAGGATCGGCTGCACGTCACGGCGGAATTCCACGGTCCGCGAAACGGCCGGCGGCAGTTGCCGGATCGCGTCGGCCGAGGGTTCGGCCAAGGCCGGAGTTGTCGGGCGCAGCCAAGCCAAGATACCCAGGAGCCAAACTGCTGGAAGCGGACGGGGAAATCGCACGCCGACGAAGTAGTCGGCGGCGGATTTCGCGGCGAGCCAAAAGCGGCTGTTTACTGCGAAAGCGCCTCCACCACGTCCCGCAGCTCACGCCGGGTCATCAGGTCGCCCAAACCCTCGGGCATCGCGGAGAGGACGCTGGCGCGGGATTTCACGTCGGATTTCCTGATCACGACGCGCCCGGCCTCCGGCGAAATCACGACCAGTTCGTCGGCCTTGTCCTCCCGCAACACGCCGATGACGGTGCTGTCGTCCTTCAGCTCGACCAGCACCGATTCGTAGCCGGCCGCGATTTCCGAATTCGGATTCACGATGGCGCGGAGGACGTATTCGCGGCCCTTGGTGCGGCCGAGTCCGGTGAGGTCCGGGCCGACGTCGCCACCTTCGCCGTGGAACTTGTGGCAACGCTGGCAGCCCCAATCGGCCCGCTCGGCAAACAGCTTCCGCCCGTTGACCGCGTCACCGCCCTTCAAGGTCACCCGCAGCGACGCCAAGGGATCGTCCTTCGGCCAGGAATTGGTCCAGGCAGTCAGCGCCTGCGCGAGCGGCGCCGCGCGGGATGAACCCGCGACGAGTCCTTGGATGCCGAGCGCCGCATCCCAGACGTCGGCCTGGAGTTCGGCAGGAACCTGACCGCCGGCGAGGCGGCCCGCCCAGTCGAGGATCGTCGTCACGGCCTTGGGGTCCTTGGCGGCCGCGAGCCGGGCGAAAGCACCTTGCTGGGCCGGAATCGCGGCCTTGCCCAGGCGCGCGACCAGGTCTTCGACGGTGACCTTGCCGGTCAGCTCGCGAAGCCGGAGCAACTCGGCCTGCACGGCGGCATCGGGATGGGCCGAGAGGACGAGCATGGTCTCGGGCAAAGCGGCGAGTTCGAGCGCCAGTCCGGTCTTCAGCGCTGCGACGGTCACCGGTCCGCTCGCCACCGCCCCGGTGACCCGCGACCAAACTCCCAGCAGCGCGCGTCGGGCCACTTCCGGATCGCGTCCGGGCAACGGCCGGTGGAGGCCGACGACGCGGTCCCGCCGCGGAGGCTGCGCCCAGGTGGCCAGCAGCTCCAACGCTTCCAGGCGCACGGACTCCGGATTGTCGACCCGCGCCGCGAATTCCGCGATGGCCTTGGCGCGATCTTGGCCGCCCAACCGGAAGGCGGCGTTGACGGCCCGCCGGAGCACCCACGTGCGCCATTCGGACTGGGTGAAGTTCAATTCGGCGGGCCAGTTGGTGGCTGTCCCGGCGAGCAGCGGCGTCCGGGCGAGGACCAGTTCGGCCAGCCGGGGCAGTCCCTCAGCGATGGGTAGGTCGTGGATGGCGCGAGCGGCTTCGAGGACAAGCTGAGGCGCCGGGTCGTGGAGAAAATTGGTCACCGTCACGGCACCTTGTGTGCGCAGGGCTACCAGCACCGCGAGCCGGACGCGGTCCGAGCCATCCCGGGTCGCCGCCAGCACCCGTGGTCCGTGGCGGGGACTGCGCAGGACCTGGGACAGCGCTTCCGCCGCCGCCGCAAAGAGGACCGGGTCACGGTTCGCATCGCTGCGCAACGCCGTAAAGATCGGCTCCACGGAAAACTCGGGCACGGAGCTTTCCTGTTTCCGTCCCAGCAATGTTCCCAGACCGGACGAGGTCGCCGCCTTGAAGAGTGGCGCATCGCCGTCGGGATTTTGCAGCCGTCCCAGCTCCCGAACGGCCGCCGCCTGCACCGGCCGCGACGGATCCGAAGCGGCCAACGAGGCGAGCTGCGGCAGCGCATTCAGCAGCTTCCGACTGCCCACCGTCCGCACGGCTTGGAGCCGAACCTCCGCATCGGGATCAGCCAGCAGCGGCAGGAGTTCGACCAATGATTGCGCCGGATCCAGCCGCGCGATGTGCGCCAGCGCCCAGAGGGCGTGGATGCGGATCAGCGCAGGTTCCTTGGACCGGGCCAGTTTCCCCAGCCGCCCGACCAGGTCCGACTTGGCCCCGAGGACGAGGTGACGCCGGGCGAATTCCCACTGCGCTTCGAGGCGGATGCGTTGGTCGCGATGGCCGAGCAACGTCGCGAGTTCCTTTTCCGGGCGCCGCGCCATGCCTTCGCCAAGGAGCCGGCCCACTTCGGCGATCCGTGCGTCGCCGGCCAGCGCGGGATCGACCACATGCCAGAGGCGGCCCTTGCCAGTCTTTTCCCAGCCTTGCACCCAGTCGGCGACGATCAGCCCGCCGAACGGCGGGAACGTGACATCCACCGGCGACAGTTCCCAAAGCACCTTGCCGGTCTGTTCGGCGGCGGAATTGTCCTCCAGCCACTTCCAAGAATCCCCCGCCCCGTCGGCTTGGACGACACGGAAGAAAGCCCCGTCCGGTTCCACCCGGAAGTGCCGGATGCCGCCGGGAAAGTCCGCGTAGAAAAAATGCTCGCTGAAGCGGTCGCCCAAGCCGGTGCCCGGGTAGTAGGCGATGCCGGCCGGGCCGTGGCCGATGTTGGCGATCGCGGGCACCTGTGCCGCGGCGGGGTTGCTTGCCCGCGGATGCCAGAGCCGCTCCGAGTTCCACGCGCCCATCTTCGGCAGCCACTGCCAGCCGAGCGTCCAGCCGTAGTCCGCGCCCTCCAGCAGCAGGAGCCAGCGGGCCTTGTCGCCGCCGTCGCCGTTGTTGTCGGCGGTCCAGAGGTCGCCGCGGGCATCGAAGGCGAGCTCCTGCGGGTTACGCAGACCGGTGGCGAACACCTCGAAGTTCGCGCCGTCAGGTTCGCACCGAAACACCGCGCCAGTGTCGGGCACCGAAATGACCTTGCCCTCGCGATTCGTCACACAGGTGCCGCGATCGGCGATGCTGAAGTAGATCCGTCCGTCGGGTCCCTTGATCAGGCCGTGCAAGTCGTGCCCACCAAAGGCGATGTGGACGCCAAAGCCGTCCAAAACCGGTCCCGGCGACCCAGACCGGCCCGGGCCAAACGGTGGAACCGGCGCCCCGTTGGTCCCCGCCGCCGAAAACCGCCACAGCTCCGGAATGTTCGCGAACCAGACATTTGTGCCCTCGGCCAGCACCCCGGCCGCGACGCCGCTGACAATGCCATTGAAACCCTCGGCGAAAGTTTCCGCCCGGTCGGCCTGGCCGTCGTGATTCGTATCGGTCACCAACCGGACCCGTTCGGCTTCGACCTCGAGATCGCGGCCGTCGAGCACGCCGTCGTGGTTGAAGTCCTGGAAGCCGCCTTTGCCGCCCTTGTGGACCGCGTCGAGGAAGGCCGGGTAGTTGGTGTTGCCCGGGGTCAGCACCCGGCGCAGGAACTCCGCGCGATCCGCCGCGGTGCGAAGGGCGAAATCATCGTCCAGCCACGGCTGGAGATTGCGCACGTCGAAGACGCTGGTCCGCCGCCGGCCGGTTTCCACCACGTAGGCCCGGCCGAGGTGGTCGTAGCTCACGCTGGTGAGGTTTTCGATCAGGGGTTCGCTCGCCCACAGCTGCAACTTGAGCCCGGGCGCCACGCGGAGACGCGGCAGCGCGCTGAGGGCATCGGCCGGCGCGTTGGTGACGGTCACCGTCCCCGCGGGATCGGCGACGGCGATTCCGGCGAACAGGACCAGCGCGGCCATGAAGCGGTGGAGCAGCATTGCGGGACGCACTTTCGCCGGAATGGCCGGCGGTTCAAGCGCCTGCGCTGGCTTAGAGTGGATGGATGTTGGCCTCGCCGGCCGGCCAAAGCTGCGGCCAAGACGAGCCAAGGATG
>JBIIUN010000270.1:0-7080 GCA_044339945.1 Kapaibacterium sp. (SeqCode) | reverse complement strand
TTCGAGGCCCACCACGTCGTCGCGGAAGCGGGTCATGGAGTTCCACCACAGCTCCTTGACGTTCCGCTTCAGCTCGGCGCCCAGCGGACCGTAATCCCAAAACCCGTTGATGCCGCCGTAGATCTCGGAGGACTGAAACACAAACCCGCGGCGTTTGCAGAGGGAGACGATCTTCTCCATCAGCACGTTTTCTTTCGGTTCGGCCATAAAATGCGAGGGCGGAGAGTCCGAAGCACCGGCCCGGGTGTCAATGCGGAGGCCGGCCTTCCCGCGGCCGGAGCCCACGCCGTAGCCGCCGACGTGAGTCGGTGGCAGCCAGGCCGCGCCGCCCGGCACCGCCACGGACTGACGTCCGCGGCTACCGCGCGAGCCGGCCCCGGTCGCCCCGGTGAAACGATGCGCCCGCGGCCGGGGTTCGACCGCCATTTGCCGGGCGGAACGCCTTGGGCTAACAGAAGCCCGTGCCCCGCGAATCCAAGGCCGCCAAGCTCGCCCGCACCGCCGAACTGATCGGCCGGCTGCGGCAGGCGTATCCTGACGCGCATTGCGAACTCAACTTCTCCAACCCGCTGGAGCTGCTCATCGCGACCATCCTGTCGGCGCAATGCACGGACAAGCAGGTCAACCTGGTGACCGCGGACCTCTTCCGGAAATACCGCAGCGCCGCCGACTTTGCCGGCGCGGATCCCGAGCAGTTCGCCCAGGACATCCGGCGCATCGGCCTGTTCCGCAACAAGGCCAAGAACATCCAGGCCACCTGCCGGATGCTGCTCGAACGCCACGGCGGCGAGGTTCCCCGCACGCTGCCCGCGCTCACCGCGCTCGCCGGCGTCGGCCGCAAGACCGCGAACGTGGTGCTCGGCTGCGCGTTCGGGCTCAACGAGGGCATCGTCGTCGACACCCACGTCGGCCGCCTGGGCGCCCGGCTCGGGCTGAGCGGGGCGACCGATCCCGTGAAGATTGAGGCGGACCTGATGCCGCTGGTCCCGCGCGAGCATTGGGCGCTGTTCAGCCACCTGCTGATCTGGCATGGCCGGCGGCGTTGCCCGGCCCGTTCGCCGGACTGCGCCGCGTGCGAAGTGGCCGCCCTGTGTCCGGGCGCCGGACGCGGCTGAGCGGAACGAAGGCTTGGATTCCGGGCCTCGGGCCGTAGCGTCGCGGCGTCCCACGATGAAGTCGCCCTCTGTTTCGCCCCTACGCCGGATTTGCTGGCTCGCGCTTTTCCTGTGCCTGCCCGCCTGGGGCCAACTTCTGACCGGCCCGGCCTGGCGCTGGTTTCCTGGCGAAACCGAGCCGCCCGCCAACTGGCAGAGCCCGGCCTTCAACGCCGCCGCGTGGGCCATGGCCACGCAACCGCTCCACGCCGACGGCCGGCCGGAAGGCACCCGCCTAGCCGGTTTCGGGACAGCCTACCGGAGCGTCTATCTGCGGCAGACATTTACGGCCAGCCAGACGGGCAAGATCGGTGAACTGCTGCTCAACGCGTTGGCCGAGGACGGATTTGTCGCGTGGCTGAACGGCCGGGAAGTGGCCCGCCACAATGTGCCCGACGGCGCGCTGGGCCGGACCGCCTCCGCCCTCGGGCCGGCCGCCCAGCCGTTGTCGGTAGAGTCATTTTCCGTGTCCGATCCCTCCCGGGCGCTGGTCGACGGGACGAACGTGCTGGCGATCCACCTGCTCACCGCCGCGGCGGACCTGCTGTGGAACGCCTCGCTCAACGCCGAAGTTGATACCGTGCCGCCGACCGTGCTGGCGCAGGTGCCGGCGCCGGGCTCCACCATCGAGTCGCTGGCGTTCGCGGAAGTCATCTTCAGCGAGGCCGTGGCGGGCGTTGACGCCGGCGACCTCAAGGTCAACGGGCTGCCCGCGACCAACGTCGTCCAACTGGCGCCGGGTCACTACCGGTTTGAGTTTACGCCGCCGGGCGCCGGATCGGTCTTGCTCAGCTTCGAGGCCGGGCACGGCATCAGCGACGGCTTGCGGGAGCCCAACGGTCTTTTGCCAGTTGGCTGGCTGGTGCAGGTGGACCCCAAGGCGAACCGGGCCAAGGTGATCCTGTCGGAGATCGTGGCCGACAACTACCGCTCCCTGATGGACGAGGACCGCGAATACCCGGACTGGATCGAGCTCGCCAACCTGGGCGACGCACCGATGGACCTGCGCGGCTGGGCGCTGACGGACGATCCGGCCAATCGGTTCAAATGGCGGTTCGGCGCCGCCACGCTGCCCGCCAATGGCTACCTCGTCGTCTACGCCTCGCAGAAGAACAAGACCAACGTCACCGCGAGGACCAGGCTGCACACCAACTTCAGGCTGTCCGCCGACGGCGAATACCTCGCGCTCGTTGCGCCCGACGGCGAGGTCGTGTCCGAGTTCGCCCCGAAGTTTCCGCCACTTCGCACCGACGTCTCATTCGGCCGCCGGCCGGACGCCCCCGAACAGACGGCCTACTTTGCGACGCCGACGCCCAACGCCCGCAACTCCGACAGCGGGGCGGGCTTTGCCCCGGAAGTGACCTTCTCGGCCGCGGGCGGCACCTATCTTTACGACTTCAACCTCCGTCTGTCGGCCCCGGGAGCCAACGTCGTGATCCGCTACACGCTGAACGGCACGGTGCCGACCAGCACCTCGCCCGCCTATGTCGCCCCGATTCCCATCGGACTGTCGGTCGAGGTCCGCGCCCGGGCCTTCGTCGAGGGACTGCTGCCCGGTCCGGTCCACAGCGAAGGTTACATCCGGCTTTCCGGGGACCCGGCCCACCAGGCGCTCTTCACGTCCACGCTGCCGATCCTCGTGATGAGCACGCTCCGCACGGCCACCATTGTCGAGGCGCGCAATACCCCGGTCCAGTTCTCCCTGCACGAACCGGTGGACGGCCTCGCCTCCCTGCGGTTGCCCCCGCAGTTCGTTTCCCGCGGCGGCGCCAAGATCCGCGGTTCCAGCTCGGCCGGCCTGCCGAAGACGCCCTACGCGATCGAGTTCTGGGATGAGTTCAACGAGGACAAGAAGGCCGGCATCCTTGGCCTGCCGGCGGATTCCGAATGGGTGCTCTACGCGCCGAACCAATTCGAACCGGTGATGGTGCACAACCCATTCATCCACCAGCTCAGCCGCGACCTCGGGCAGTATTCGCCCCGGACGCGCTTCGTGGAGCTCTACGTCCAGCGCAACTCCGGCCCGCTCCTGACCAACCAGTGGATGGGAGTCTATGTCCTGGAGGAGAAGCCCGCCATCGACGCCAACCGGCTCGCCATCGACAAGCTCCAGCCGGAAGACATCGCGCTGCCGGAGGTCACCGGCGGTTACCTGATGAAGGTGGACCGGCTCGACCCCGCCGACGGCGGCATCAATTTCGGCGGCGGCACCGTCGCGGCGGTGGACCCGAAGGAGCCCGAGCTCGAAACCTCGCAGCGCGCACCGCAACTGGCCTACATCCGGAAGTATCTCACCGACTTCAACCGCTCGCTGGGCACCACCAACTGGCGCGATCCCGTCACCGGCTACCTGCCCTACCTCGACCTGACCAACTGGGTCGACTACCACATCGTCGAGGTGCTCAGCGGCAACGTCGATTCGCTCGTGCTGAGCGCCTACTTCCACAAGGAACGCAACGGCCCGCTCAAGTGGGGGCCGCACTGGGACTTCGACCGGGCGCTCGGCTCCACCGACGGCCGGGACGTCAATCCGCGCAACTGGTCGACCGGCCCGTTTTTCGGGGCGACTTGGTGGAGCCGGGTCCTGCGCGATCCGACGGGCTGGCAACTCTGGGTGGACCGCTACCAGGAATTCCGCGCCGGCGCGATGTCCCGCACCAACATGAACCGGCTCATCGATCAGTTCGCCGCCGAGGTGGCGCCGTCGCAGAAGCGGGAGGAGCGAAGGTGGTCCTTCATGAAACCCCGCGGCGGCTCCTACCAGGCCGAGGTCAACCTGATGAAGAATTGGCTGTCCAACCGGGTCACCTACATCGACGGCCAGATGACCGCCCGGCCCACGATCAGTTCCGCCGGCGGCCGCGTCGAACCCGGCTTCACGGTCACGATCACCCGCGCCCCGGGCGCCACCGTCTATTACACGCTGGACGGGACCGACCCGCGCCGGGCCTTCGGGACCAACGAAGTCGCGCCCGGCGCCGTGCTCTATGTCGGACCGATCACGATCAACGCCAATTCCCGGCTGGTCGCCCGGGCCCGCGACCTCACCAAACGCCAGACTGGCGGACCGCTGACCTCGACTCCCTGGTCGGCTCCGGTGGCGGCGACCTTCACGGTGACCGCCCCGCCGCTGGCCGTGACGGAGATCATGTTCCATCCGGCCAAGCCGACCACGGCGGACGGACCGGACGAGGATGAGTTCGAGTTCCTGGAATTGCGGAATGTTTCCAGCAATTCCGTTGCCCTGCCCGGCTACCGGCTCAGCGGTGGCGTGGACTACATCTTCACCGCCGCCAGCGGCGTCACGCAGCTCGCGCCCGGCGCCCGGGCGCTGCTCATCGCCAACGCGGCTGCGTTCGCGTCCCGCTATCCCGGCGTCGGCCCCATCGCCGGCGAATATGCCGGCCGGCTCGGCAATGGCGGCGCCCGCCTGGCGCTGACCGGTCCGTTACTGGAACCCGTCTTCGACTTCGACTTCGGCGACCGCTGGCAATGGCTCGCCGACGGCAGCGGCTTTTCCCTCGTTCGCGTCGGCGACGGCACCGTGGCCCAAGATCCCGCTCAACCTGGCTCGTGGGCGCTCAGTGGACGGTTTGGCGGCTCCCCGGGCCAGGCCGACCCGGGACCGGATTGGCCACAGCATCGCACCGCGCCAATCCGCATCGGCGAAGTCCATACGACCGCTGGCGATCTGAGTTTTGTCGAACTGGAGCTCACGACCACAGCCGCGAACACATCAGTGGACGTTTCCGGCTGGTGGTTGAGCAACGAGCGGGACGACTGGCGCAAGTTCCGCCTGCCTGCCGGCTCCGTCCTGACGACCGGCAAACGGTTGGTCATCCGGCAAAACCGGTTCGACCTCCCCGACGGTGAAGGCTTCCGCTTGGATCCCCGCGGCGGCGAGGTCTGGTTGTTCAGCGCGGATGTGTCCGGTGAGCTCACCGGGTTCATCACCGGGGGCAATTTCCCGGCCGCTGAGGCGGGAAGTTCCCTGGTCAGTCGTCCGAATTCCGGTCCCGAACAGGTGTTCGTTCCCTCGGCCGGACCGACTCCCGGTGCCGACAATCTGGAATCCGCAATCGGCCCGCTCATTTTCCGAACGGTGGCCTATGCCTCCGCCCAGGGCGACGGCGCAGGCGAGTTTGTCGAAATCTTCAACCGGAGTCCCCTCGCCGTGCAACTTGCCCCGGGAGTATCTCCGACCGGCAACTGGCGCATCCGCGGCGGCATCGACTTCGAATTCCCACCTGGCACCAGTCTCGCCGCTGGGCGGAGCCTGCTGGTCGTCGGCTTCGATCCGGCGATTGAAACGGAACAACTCGATGCCTTTCGGGCCCAGTTCCGACCCGCCCCCGGCACCCCGGTGCTCGGACCTTGGCGTGGACGTCTCGCCAACGACGGCGACCTTGTCCGCCTGCAACGGCCCACCGCATTTCTGCCCCTCGGCGAGACCAACGGTTACTTCGTGGACGTGGACACCGTGGCGTATCAATCGTCCGCCCCTTGGCCCGTCGAAGCCGCCCTGCCGGGCCGGGCCTTGCTCCGACGAACGCCGTCGCTTGCTGACAATCTCGTCAGGGACTGGGGCAGCGACCCCGCCTCCTGGGTCGCGGGCTGGCCCACTCCGGGAGACGGCGACCGCGATCTCGATGGACTCCCCGATACCTGGGAAGCGGAGTGGAATCTGGACCTCGACGACGCCACCGGGCCGCACGGCCCGGACGGCGACACCGACGCCGACGGGTTCACGAACCGCATGGAGTTCGTGAACGGCACCAATCCGCACGATGCGTTGGAGGCCCTCCGGCCGACCGCGATCCAAGGCGCCCGCGGCAATCTGGTGCTGCAGCTCGTGGCGCCTGTGGGGAAGACCATCACGCTCCAGCGATCGAGCTCCCTGGCACCCGGCGGCTGGCAAAACCTGCGTGCGCTGACGGCATCCGGCCCGGGCAACCCCACGCTGACCTTCGAGGAAACCGACACCGAAGGCCGATTTTACCGCCTCGTTTCGGAGTAATCCTCACTGCTGCACCGTCTGCGAATTTGCCCGATTGCCCACGCCGCGTGTTCGGCGATCAACGGTTCCGAGTCCTGCGCGGCCCGTTCCAAAGCCGGCAAAGCCTCCGGCCCGCCGACATTGCCCAAGGCCACGCACACGTTGCGGAGCAGGCCGCGCCGCTTCGTGCGCAACACCGGCGAGCCGGCGAAGCGGGCCTTGAAAGCCGCCGCGTCCAGCCCGAGCAGTTCCAGTAGGTCGGGTTCGGCCAAGTCATCCCGGGCGTGCGGTTTCAGCAGCGATGCGGCCTGGGCGAACCGGTTCCACGGGCACGCCGCCAGGCAGTCGTCGCAGCCGTAGATGCGGTTGCCCAGCAGCGGACGGAGCTCCTCCGGGATGCTGCCCTTCAGCTCGATGGTCAGGTAGGAAATGCACCGGCGCGCATCCAGCGTGAACGGCGCCGGCAGGGCGCCCGTCGGGCACGCCGTCAGGCAACGCGTGCAGGTGCCGCAGCGGTTGGATTCCGGCGCGTCCGGCGGCAGTTCCAGCGTCGTCAGGATTTCCGCGAGGAAGAACCAGTTGCCGAGGCGACGCGAAATCAGGTTCGTGTGTTTGCCCACGAAACCGATCCCTGCCCGCTGGGCGAGGTCGCGCTCCAGGATCGGGCCGGTATCGACATACCAAAGCGAACGCGTGCCGGGGCCACCGAGCGTGTCGAGCAGCGCGGACAGTTCGCGCAACGGTTCGGCCAACACGTCGTGGTAATCTTGGTAGCGGGCGTATCGCGCCACCACGCCGCGTCCATTCCGCACCGGAGCTTCGGGCGGCACGGCGTAGCTGACCGCCAGCGCGACGAGGCTGCGTGCCCCCGGCAGCACGAGTTGCGGGTCGGACCGTTTGTCGGCGTTGCGGGCCAGCCATTCCATGCCG
>JBIIUN010000269.1:0-7086 GCA_044339945.1 Kapaibacterium sp. (SeqCode) | reverse complement strand
GCGATGCCGATGACGTCCACCGTCTCATCGATCGGTTGCGCGCCGATGCGGATCACTTCCGCGCCGTCGTTGCGCTCCACGAACGAGGGTGCCTTGGTGAAGTGGACCTCCGCGACAGTGGCCAGCGGGACCTCGGCACCGCGGGGAGTGCGGATCTTCATCTGGTCAAGTGTGTGCAACGTCTCGCGGTCGGCCTTGGGCAACCGGACCATGACCCGGATGTCGTCGATGCCGCGCTGCACGCGCTGGGCCTCCTCGCCGTAGAACGCCTGGCGGATCTGCCGCGCGAGGGACGCTTGGTTGAGCCCGAGCTCGGCGGCGCGGG
This sequence comes from Kapaibacterium sp. (SeqCode), assembly GCA_044339945.1. Taxonomy (GTDB): domain Bacteria; phylum Verrucomicrobiota; class Verrucomicrobiia; order Limisphaerales; family UBA9464; genus CAIWAH01. The sequence continues at coordinate 6,761 of JBIIUN010000269.1, read as the reverse complement.
GCTTGAGGGTGAACTCCAGCTCGTCCTGCCCGTAGTTCACCTGCGCCCAGGCGGTGCGGATGCCGCCGTAGCTTTCCAGCAAGGTCTTCATGCGTTCCGCGAGCTCCGCTTTCTTGGGTGAAGTCGGCCCGCGGAACTCGAAGTGAAGGTTGCCGTCGGCGTATTCCTGGCCGCCCTCGAAGGACTGTTCGGAGAAGACCCGGAAGAAGGTCGCCTCGGGGATCGGGCCGATCAGCTCGGTCCACCGGTTCGCGAGCTTGCTGTTCCGCGGGCCGGGTTCGCTCCGTTGGCTGGGGTCCATGATCTCCAGCGAGACGGAACCGGACGACTTGCTGAAACCGCTTCTCGGCTCATAGCCACCGATGACACGCGACACGTTGCGGACGAGCGAATCGCCGGTCTTTGGGTCGGTGAACTCCTGTTTGAGTTTCTCCAAGGCCGCCGAGTTGCGCTCCACGTATTTGGCCGTCGTCTCCAGCGGCGTGTCTTCGGGCAGGCGGAGGATCGCGGTAATGCGTCTTGAATCCACCGAGGGGAACGAGACGAACTTCATTCGCCCGCCGAGACAGTAGCCGGCCATCAGCAGCCCCATCGCGACGAAGCTGGCGAGCACCGTCGCCCGGTGCCGGATCGCCCAGTGGAGGCTTGGCTCGTAAACCCGGCCGACGAACTGGTCCAGTCCGTCGGTGATGCGCTTCTGGAACCGGTCGAAGGCGTTCTCCCGGGCGGTGAACTTGATGTGTTTCAGATGCGTCGGCAGGCACAGCTTGCACACCAGCAACGAGAACAGGAGGACGGACGCCACGACCGGCGGGACCTGCTTGGCGTAGTCGCCCCAGGTGCCTTGGAAGAACAGCATCGGCACGAACGCCACGATGGTCGTCAGCGCGCCGTAGGTCACCGGCGTGGACACCTCCTGCGTGCCCACGACCACGGCCTCCAGCGGGTCCATGCCGGACTTCAGCTTCGCGTAGATATTCTCGCCGGTGACGATGGCGTCGTCGCCGACGATGCCGATGACGATGAAGAACCCGAACAGGCTCATCATGTTCGCGGTGAGGCCGAACCACGGCATCATCATCAGTCCGCCGGCGATCGCCACCGGGATGCCCACGGCGATCCAGAACGCCAGCACCGGGCGCATGAAGAGCCCGAGCAGGAGCAACACCATCAGGCCGCCTTGAAGCGTGTTGGAGACCAGCCCGCTCAGTCGCGCCCGGATTGACAGCGATTCGTCGTTCCAGACGGACAGTTGGATGCCGTCCGGGAAACGCGTGGCCGCGGTCCGGACGTATTCGCGGACCTTGTCCGAGATCTCGATCGCGCTCTCGTTGCCCGTCCGGAGCACCTGGACGAAGAGGGCGGGCTTGCCGTTGAACTCGACGCGCTTGTCGCCTTCCTCGAAACCGTCGCGGATGTCGGCCACCTCGCCGAGGAGCACTTCCGCGCCGTTCGCCGCGCGGATGGGAATCTTGGCGAAATCCCGTTCGTTGTAGGCCTGTCCCCGCGTGCGGACGATCAACGTCCCGCTCGCGCTGTCGATGGCTCCGGCCGGCAGGTCGATGGAGAACCGCCGAATCGCGTCGGCGAGGTCCTGGAAGCTGAGGTTGTAGGACAGCAGCTTGTCGGCTTTGGCCTCGATCGCGATCTCCAGACGCCGGCCGCCTTCGATGCCGGCGCGGCTGATGCCGGGCATCTCCAGCAGATCTTCCTGCACGCGGCGGGCGACCTTCCTCAGGTCGTCAGCCCCGAGATCACCGGTCACCGCCACGCTCAAGACGGCGAAGTAGTTCCCTGATTCCGGGATGAAGACCCGTGGCCGCTCCGTCTCGCTGGGGAACGTGGTGATGGTGTCCACCCGGGCCTTCACGTCGTCGAGCAGTTCACGCAGGTCGGTCTCCGGCAGCGCCTGAAGATAGAACCGCGCCATGCCACGGGAACCGTCGGCGTTCAGTTGCTTGATGCCTTGGACGCCCTCCAGCGCTTCCTCGATCGGGATGAGGATCGCGCGCTCAACATCCTTCGCGGTGCCGCCACGGTAAGGCATCTCGATCATCACCGTCTTCCAGCTCAGCGCCGGGGTGATCTCCAGCGGGACGCGGTAAACGGCCGTGTAGATGCCGCCCACCATGATGGCGAGCATGAGGAAGTTGGCGGCGATTCCGTTGTGGGCGAACCAGCGGATCATGGGTTGGTTCCGTTCACGGTTTCGGGTTGCCGCTGCCGGCCTTGGCGACGGGTATGGGCAGGGCCGCGGAATTGGTCCCGGAACCAACCGGTGTGGTCGCGATGTCCGGGATGATCTCAACCTTCGCCCCGCTCGGCGCATACACGAGATGAGTCGTCGCGAGCAGCATCCCGCCGGCGATCACCGAAGCCGGGACGATGATGCTCTCCTCATCAGCCCAGAGCGGGACGATCGTGGTGGGCTTCAGGGTCAGGGCGGCCTTGTCCACGAGCAGGACCTGATCGAGCTGACGGACCGCGGCGCGCGGCAGCGCCACCACGTTAGTCAGCACCTTGCCGGCGATGGACCCCACCACCGGCTGCCCGATCCGCAGCGGCGGGTGCTTGGATCTGCGGCCGAACGGATCGTCCACGCGCGCAATCGCGAAGAGGTCGAGGGAGTTCTCATCGAGGGCGCCTTCGGTCCGGATGATCCGGGCCTGCCAGACCACGCCGGATTCCTCGTCGATGGAACTACGCAGTTGGACCTCAACGGGAATGTCTTCGGCGGTCTCGGGCAGGCTCAGGAAGCGGAGCTCGCGGCCTGCGATCGGCAGTCTGACCTCCGCGAAATCCACGGTGAAGATGCTGGCCAAGGGTGTGCCCGCACCGACGACCTGGCCCAGGCCCACGTTGCGCCGGCGGACGCGTCCCTCGAACGGCGCCCGGATCTTGGTGCGATCCAAGTCCCGCTTGGCGCGTTCGAGCTGGGCCTGCGCGGCATCCACGTTGGCTTTGGATTCCCGCACCTGCGGCAGGCGCAGCACCAGTTCGCTGGGCGCTTCTTTGTAGCCGAGGTCCTCCCAGTTCAGCTTGGCCTGTTTCGCGCGGGTCTCCTCCAGCGCATGGGCTGCCTTGGTCCGGGCGACCTGGGCCTCGGCCGACACCACCGCCGTCTCGTAATCGACCGTCTCCAGTTCCAGCAGCACTTCGCCGGCCCCGAAGAAGGCGCCGTCCTCCAATCCCGGGTTCACGCGGCTGATCCGTCCCGGCACCTGGGCTGTCAGGGTGACCTCGCTGTGCGGACGCACGACCCCGTGGGTCTTGATGATCACCGGATGGTCCCCAACCCGCAGCTCCTGCACCTTCGTCCGGATGGCCTGCGGTTTCACGGGCGGGCTCTTGGCCTTCTTGGGTTCCACCGACAGGATTCCGTAGGCGACCAGACCAGCGGCGAGGATCCCTACCGGCAGCGCGATCCGGAGCAGCATGGCGACCAGGCGGGACTGCGGCGGCGCAGGATTGGGTGAGGGCGAATCAGTCATGGGTTCGGGAAAGGTGCCGGGATGCCGGAGGCGCGTCGGCGAAGTCGCCGCCCAATGCCAGATGCAGGTCGATGCGGGTCTGGATGCGGGCGTTGCGCAGGCCGATGATGGCGCTGCGGGCATTGAAGGCGCGGCGTTGGGCCTCCAGCACCGAAAGATAGCCGACGATGCCCTCCGAGTAATCGCGCGTGGCCTGCGCCTCGGCGAGGTTGGCCTGGCGGACCTCGGCTTCGAGGAAGGCGTATTGCTGGGCCAGCGAATGCTCCGTGGCGAGCGCCGACTCCACCTCGCGAAATGCGCGCAGGGCCAGGCCCGCGAAGACTTCGATGGCTGCCTCGTTGAACGCGAGCGACTGTCTCGCCTGGGCGGCCAGCGCGCCGCCCTGGTAGAAGGGCTGGGCCAGCGATGCCGCCACGTTCCCCGCGATGAACGCCGGGTTGGCCACCAGATCCAGCAGGTCCACGCTCGCCCCGGTCGAGCCCCCGGCGGACAGGGCGATGGACGGTAACAATCCCTTTCGGGCCGCGTCCGCGCGCTCCGCGGAGGCCCGCAAGTCGGCTGCCGCCGAGAGCAGGTCCGGCCGCCGCATGAGCAGGTCCGACGGCAAGCCGGCGGGCACGTCGTTGGTCAGCACGGGGAGTTCGCCGCGGCCACTGACGGCGGCGGCGGGATAGCGGCCGAGGAGCAGTTCCAGCGAACGGCGGGCTTCCTCCAGGGCGAGCCGCTGCGAGATCAGACCGCGCTCGGTCGAGGCCAGTTGGTTCCGGGCGAACTGCACGTCGAGCGGGCTGGCGGTGATGTCGCCCGCCCTGTAGTTGCGCTCCACGATCCGCTGGTTGCGGTCGAAGCTCCCGCGCGTCTGCTCGGACAGTTCCACCTGGAGCCGCGCGGCGGTCACGTTGCACCACGCCTTGACCGTATTGGCGGCCAGCGAAAGCCGGGCCGCCCGAAAATCCGCTGTTTCGCTCTCGTAATCGGCCTTGCTGGCGCGGTGCAGGTTCGCCAGCCGACCCCAGAGATCCGCTTCCCACGAGGCGTTTAATGACAGCCGGTAGTCCTTGGCGCCGTCGAACGATCCGAGCCTGCCCTGGCGGTCGCGGGCTGCCGTCTCCCCATGGGCGGCCGACAACCCGGCGCCAAGGCTCGGTAGCCGGCCGGCCCGGCCCAAGATCGTGCCCTCCCTGACCGAGCGCAGCCGGCCGGCGGCGGCCCGCAGGTTCCGGTTCTGCGCCAATGCCTCTTCGACGAGTTTTTCCAGGTCGGGATCGCCCAAGGTTGCCAGCCAGCCCGTGCCGGCGGGCCCACGGTTGGCGGATTCGGCCCGCGTCCATTCCGCCGGCGAATCGACCCCGAGCTGGGCGTCCCGTGCCGGCTTGGGCAGCTCAAGGACGGCGCAACCCGACAGCCCGGCGGCCAGACTGAGGACCGGCAGCCATTTTTCGATGTTCACGCGGCGACTACGGACGGAAGCCATGTTCAGGCAAGACCGCAATGGATCTGCACGGATCCGCGCGGGGACAGATGTTTCGGCATGCTGGTTAGCCGAACGCAGGCGACGGGGAAATCCTGACACGGTTGCTGAAAGTTTTCGCCGGGCCTTCGCGGCGTTGCGTTCCCGATAGCCGGACGCGCCTCTGCGGCATTGCCCCGGGGCGGGCGGGTTGGCGAGCAGGCCCCAAAGATCCATCCAACGCGACGCGTTAAACGACAGCCGGCAGTCTTGGTTATCCCGGATCGCCACCTCCGCATGGGCGGCCGACAATTCAGCCCCAAGCGTTGGAAGTCGCCCGGCCTGGTCGATTATCGTGCCTTCCTTGACCGCACGGGCCGGGCCGCAGTGCTCCGCAAGTTTCGGTTCTGCGCCAAGGCTCCTCGACAAGTGTATCGAGGTTGGGATCGCCCAAGGTTGTCAGCCAGCCCGTGCCGGCGGGCTCACCGTGGCTCGGTTCAATCGGGCTTCTGGCAAACTCGGCGGGCCACAAGGACGGCGGGCGGACGAGGGCGTCCGCGCTCCGCTGATTCGCACCGTTCCGGCTGAGGGGCGGTCCGGCGATTCGCCGTGCCGGCGCAAAGGGCGTTCGGCCGCCGGAATTGGGCGTTGCCGACGGCAGGCCGGCGTTGACACCCGAACGCTGGCGCTCAGGTTGGCGGCCCGTGTCGAATCCGCTGATTTCCTTTCCGTCCACCCGAGCCGCTGCCTGGGCGCAGTTGCAGGAGTTCTTGCCGCGCGTGCCGGACTATTCCCTGACCCGCAACCGGGTGGAACCCGGCCATGCCGGCGTGTCCCGCCTGTCCCCGGCGGTCACCGCCCGGCTGCTGACCGAGGATGAGCTCCTGACCGAAACGCTGAGCCGGTATCCGGCGGCCAAGGCGGAGAAATGGCTCCAGGAAATCTGCTGGCGCCGCTACTGGAAAGGCTGGCTCGAGCAGCATCCCAAGATCTGGAAGCTGTATGTCGAACGGCTTGGCTGGATCCGGGACAACACGCACCGGGTGGTCCTGAAACGCGCCGAAGAGGTCGCGGCCGGGCGCAGCGGCGTGGCCCTGATGGATCGGTTCGCCCGCGAACTGCGCGAGACGGGTTACCTGCACAACCACGCCCGGATGTGGTGGGCTAGTTTCTGGGTGCATGTCGAAGGGCTGCCGTGGGAACTCGGTGCGGAATTCTTCGCGCAGCAGCTACTGGATGCCGACGCGGCGAGTAACACGCTGTCATGGCGTTGGGTTGCCGGTTTGCAAACCAAGGGCAAACCCTACCTCGTTCGCCGGACCAATCTTGACCGCTTCTGCGCGCCCGAACTGTTGGCGGAATCCGCCGGCCTGGAGCGGTTGGCCGACGGCGCGGTTGAGGCGTGGGTGCCGGATTTGCCGGAAGTTGATCCCAAGGCCGAGGGCGAAATTGACTGGGCCGAACGCGAGACTGGCGCCTACGCCACCTACGAACGCTTTGCCAGCTACCCGTCGCGGCCGCCGGAACTCGGGGAGCGACACGGGCTCTGGATTCATCCCGAGGATGTCACGCCGGAGCTGGGAAACCTCGGCGTGTTGCGCCCGGTTGCGACCGCCGCCGTCATGACCCCGGGAGGGTCCGCGTTGCAGGCCGGCTTCCGCCGGGCCCTGCTGGCCGACGCAACCGGGCGGGCAGCGCGGCACTTCGGGTCGCCGGCCGAAGTCTTGGATTCCCCCAAGCTCACCGACGGCATCGTGGCCTGGGCCCGGCGCAACGCGTTGGCCACGGTGTGCGCGATGGCGCCCGGAGTCGGACCGGTG
>JBIIUN010000266.1:0-7150 GCA_044339945.1 Kapaibacterium sp. (SeqCode) | reverse complement strand
CTCCTTGCCGGGGCGTCTTCCCGCTCGGCAAGCGCCCATGAACGTGCCCCTATTCCGTCCGTCGAACCTCCGGTTTCCCATGACTGCGCCCCGCCTGCTCCTGCCGCTGTGCCTCCTGCTGTTCCTCGTCCGCGCAACGGCGGCCGACTTCGCCGCGGTCCGGCAACAGGGAGAGCGTCTCTTCGCCGAGGGTTCCTACGCCCAGGCCCGGGACGCCTACCTCCGCGCTGAGATCAACTCGCTGGCCGCCGCCGACCGTCGCTGGGTCGCCTTCCGTCTCGCCGACACGCTATGGCGCGCACAGGCCAACCAACTTCGCAATGAGGCGACCGAACAGGCCATCCGGGCGCTGGACCAGCTCGCGCCGCAGGAAGCCCCGCCAGTGGAACGCGACCAAGTCTGGGCCGAGGTGCAGCAATCGCTGGGTGAACTCCATTCCCGCCGCGGTGACGACGGCAACTGGGTGAACACCCGCTACCAGCTCGCGCTCGACTGGTGGGCCGGCCAGGCCGACGTGGAACTGGCCCGGCGCCGTTACCTAAACATCGTCTGGCGCTGGCAGAAGCCGCAAGCCAACTGGCCATGGGCGCGGGTGCAGTGGGGCGCCATCCCGCTGGACGTGTTGAACAACTGCGTCCGCATCGCCACCGATCCCAACGACCTCGCTCGCGCCCGTTACTCCCGCGCGGTCACGATGCAGCAGATGGGCGGCGGCCCCGACCCCACCCAGCAACTGGTCGAGGACGACTTCAAGGCCGCCCTAGCCCCCGGCAAAACGACCGACTGGCATGACGACGCCCTGTTCCGCTACGGCCAGTGGCTGGAGCAGGCGGGCCAGTTGGTCGTGCAACCGGAAGGCGGCTGGAGCCGCGAACCCGACCTCGCCCGCGCCTTGGAAGTTTACCGTCGGTTCGTCGAGGAATTCAAAGCCGGCCAAAGCCGCTGGTTCGCCGCCGCCCAGCAACGCATCCGCGAAATCACCTCGCCTTCGCTGAGCGTCAACGAGGACCAGATCTACCTGCCTGGTTCCGAGAACCAGTTCTTCCTCCAGACCCGCAACGTGAAGTCGGTGGACCTCACGATCACGCCCGTGGATCTCACCCGCGACGTCCGCTTCACCGATCCCAAGCAGTATACCCAACAGTGGCTCCAGCAACTGGACCGCGGTTCCGCCCAGCCCGTTCGTTCCTGGAAGGAAGACACCGGCGACACCGGCGACCATGCCCAGCGCTCCAAAACGATTCGCTTGCCTGAAAAGCTCCCGGCCGGCGCCTACCTGCTCGAAGCCCGCGCCGGCGACCTCACCGCGCGTGAGCTTATCCTAGTCTCCGACGCGACGCTCGTCCTGAAGACCAGCGGCAAGACGACGCTCGCGTGGTTCGTGGACGCCACCACCGGCAAGCCCATTGCCGAGGCGCAGGTGAAACTCTGGCTGCACTACGGCGACGGCAGCGGCCAGCCGAAGTGGCTCAGCGCCGAGAAATCCGCCGACGCCAACGGCCTCGCCCAGTTCGATCTCCAGGGCCACAACGGTGATCTCTTCGTCGCGGCGAAACTCGGCGACCGCCAGGCCTTCTGCCAGTCGTGGGCGAATGCGTGGTATGCGCGGCCCGACGGTTGGCAGATCTACGCCTTCACCGACCGACCGGCCTACCGGCCTGGTGATCCGGTTCACTGGAAGTTCACCGCGCGACAGTTCGCCGACAACGCCTACCGCACGCCCAGCGGCGCCAAGGTGAAGTTCACGATCAACGATCCGCAGGGCGCCGAACTCACCAACGGCGTCGTCACGCTGAACTCGTTCGGCTCCGCGTGGGGCGAACTCAGCGTGCCCACCAACCGCCCGCTCGGCGAATACCCCCTCACGCTCGCGCTCGCCGACAAGCCCGGCGAGCCCATCGGCGCCGCCACGCTCTTCCGGCTGGAGGAATACAAGCTGCCCGAGTTCGAGGTGAAGGTGCAGTTGCCCGAGAAGAAGCTCGCCGACGGCACCACACGCCGGAAGACGTTCCGCCTCGGCGAACCGGTCGAGATCGCCGTCCAGGCCGACTACTATTTCGGCGGCCCCGTCGCCAACGCCGACGTCGAACTCGTCGTGCGGCAGGCCGGCTTCTCGTGGTTCTGGCCGGTGCCGCGGGACTTTCCGTGGCTGTTCAACTCCGAGGCGGCTGGCGGCGCCCGCTGGCGCGGCGATTACGGCGCCAACGAAATCCGCCGCGAGAAGCTCACCACCGACGCGACCGGCCGCGCGACGTTGACGCTCGAAACCGATCCGAACGGCGGCGACCTGGAGTTCCGCGTCGAAGCCCGGGTCACCGACGCGTCGCGCCGCGAAATTGTCGGCCAGGGCAATGTCCGCGTGACCCGCCAGCGCTACTCGGTCAACGCGCGCCCGGCGAACAACGTGCCGCGGCCCGGCGACAAGGTCCGCGTCGAGTTCACCGCCAAGGACGCCAATGACCAACCCGTCGCCGTCACCGGCTCGGTGAAGATCACGCGCGACTACTGGTGGGAAATCTGGCTCGATAGTTTCGGCAAGGAAGTGAAGGGCGACGACCTCAAGCGCGCCCGCACCCAGTCCACGATCTGGCCCCCGAAACCCGCGCCCGGCATGAAGGACTGGACGCTCAAGTTCAGCGGCTACGAACACGAGTTCATCGCCACCAACACGGTCACGCTCGCCGCCAACGGCGTCGGCGAACTCGTCTTCACGCCGGTGAAGGAAGGCTTCTACCGCTTCGCCTGGAGCAGTCCGGGAAACCCGGAGCGCGGTTCTCCAGGCCGCGAGTCAACCAACGCGACTCAGAGAGTCGCACTCCCGTATGAACCGCCCGTCACCGCCGAGGCCACTGTCTGGGCCACGACCGCCAACACGCAGGAACTCGGCTACCATCCCGGCGGCCTCGAACTCATCGTCGATGCCGACACCTTCCGCGTCGGCCAGAAGGCGCCCGTATTGCTCGTCGCGCCTGAATCCGGCCGCCATGTGCTCTTCACCGTCGAGGGTGGCGCTTTGGATCAGGTGCAGGTCTTCCAGATGCTCGGCACGACCAAGCTGATCGAGCTCGCCCTCGAAGAACGCCACGTCCCCAACATCCACCTCGCCGCGGCCTCGGTGTGGGATCGGCAGGTGCAGGAAGCCGTCCGCGAAGTCGTCGTGCCGCCCACGAAGAACTTCCTGACCGTCGAGGTCAGCTCTGACCGCGCCCAATACCAGCCCCGCGATGACGGTTCGCTGCTCGTCCGCACACTCGACCACGCTGGCAAGCCCGTCTCCGCCGAGGTCGCGCTCTCGCTCACCGACGAAAGCGTCTTCTACATCCAGTCCGACTACGCCGGCGATCCGCGCCAGCACTTCTTCCGCGAGAAGCGCGCTCGCCAGTTCCAACTCGGCAGCTCGTTCAACCAACGCCCGTTCGTCCGGCTCGTGAAGGGCAAGGCGGGCGACTACGTGGATGAGCGTTTCATGGAGGTCCAAAACGAACTCCGGGAGGATCAGGAAGGCGCCGGCGGGCAAGGGATGCGCAAGAACACCACCCCAATTTCGCGCGCTGGCATGGACCCGGTGTTGGCCCATCGTTACGGGCTAGCCCCCCCCGGCATGGGCGGCCGCAGCCGCAGCCTCGGCCGCCTTGAATCACCCATGGCCCTAGGCGTCGCGCCGATGATGGCCGCCGACAGTTTGGCTGTCGGCGAAGCCGCCACCGCTAAGTCGGCTGGAGGCGACGCCCCTGCGCCAATCATCGTCCGCTCCGACTTCCGCGCGACTGCCCTGTGGCAACCCGACGTGAAGACCGGCGCCGACGGCACCGCCCGCGTGGCAGTGAAGTATCCCGAGTCGCTCACGCGCTGGCAGGCCACCGCCCGCGCCGCCACCACCGCGAACCAGTTCGGCTGGGGTAAGACCAACACCGTCACGCGCCAACCGCTCATCGTCCGTCTCCAGACGCCCCGCTTCCTCACCGTGGGCGATCTCGCCGCCGTCTCCGCCGTCGTGAACAACCACACCGCGGAGCCGCTCACGCTCACGCCCAAACTCACCGTGACCGGCGCCGTCATCACGGGTGGCTTCGTGAACGGCGAGTTCGTGAAACAGGAAGTTGGCCCGGTCACCGTTCCCGCAAACGGCGAAGCCCGAGTCAACTGGGCCATCTCCGCCCAGCAGGCCGGCGACGCCAAGTTCACTGTCCAGGCCGCTTCTGGGAAACTCGCCGACGCCATGGAGCGAACCCTGCCCGTTTACGCCCACGGCCTCGACAAACTCATCGCCCGCTCCGGCAAGGCCACAACCGGCGACGTCACCGTGAAGCTGGACCTGCCCGCGCGGAAACCCGGCACCACGCAGTTCACCGTGTCCGTCACGCCGAGCCTCGCCGTGACCATGCTCGACGCGTTGCCGTATCTCGCCGACTACCCCTACGGCTGCACCGAGCAGACGCTTAGCCGCTTCCTCCCCGCCGTCATCGTGCGCCAGACGCTCCAGCAAGTTGGCCTCGACGCCGAGACGGCGATGGCCCGCGCCTTCGGCGGCATCAGCACCAACGCCGCCGGGCAACGCTCCCCTGCCCTGGGCGCGAAGAAGGATCTGCTCAAGCTCGACGACATGACCGCCGCCGGCCTCAAGCGCCTCGCCGACTTCCAGCACGCCGACGGCGGCTGGGGTTGGTGGCAGGAAGGCGCCAGCGATCCGTGGATGACCGCCTACGTCGTCTGGGGCCTCAAGCTCGCCCAACAGGCCGGCGTGGATGTCGAGGGCGGCCTTCTGGCGCGCGGCCTCGAATGGCTGCGCGTTCATCTCGTCGAGGCCGAAGGCGATCCCTCGCTCCAGGTCTGGGAACTGCACGCGCTCGCCACCGGCTTCACCGCTGTCCAGACGCCGAACGACGAGGCGAAACAAGCCATCGTGAACCTCTGGGCCAAACGCGACGACCTCACGCCCTACGGCCGCGCCCTGCTCGCCCTGTCCGTCCACGCCTACGGCGACACCGAGAAATCCGCCGTGCTCGTCCGCAACCTCGCCAACGGCGTGATCCGCGACGACAAGCCCGACGCTTCGGTCCTGCTATCCACTCCCAACAATCCACCATCCACCGCGCCGGCCACGGCGCATTGGGGCAAAGCCGACGGCTGGTGGCGCTGGCAGGAAGGCGGTGTCGAAACCACCGCGTTCGTCCTGCGCGCCTTGCTGGCGATTGATCCCAAGAACGAACTCGTGGAACCCACCGCCAACTGGCTGCTGAAGAACCGTCGCGGCGCCCAGTGGAGCAACACCCGCGACACCGCCCTCGTGATCCTCGCGCTCAACGACTACCTGCGCACCACCGGCGAACTGAAGTCGGAGTTGGAATACGAAGTGACCGTCAATAACCAGTCCGTGGCCCGCGCCAAGGTGACGGCGGCGGATATCCTTCGGGCACCCAGCGTGTTCACCGTGGACGAGAAGTTCCTGCGCGACGCCAACGAGGTCCGCATCGTCCGCCGCGGCGGCACGGCACCGATCTACTTCGCCGTGAACGCGCAGTTCTTCAGCCAGGAGGAACCCGTCACGCCGGCCGGCAACGAACTGTTCGTGCGGCGCAGCTACGCCAAGCTGGTGCCCACGCCCACGCTGCTGAAGGGGATCGCCGAACGCCGCGAACCGCTGAACGACGGCGACACCGTCCGCTCCGGCGAACGAATCGAGGTCGTGCTGACCGTCGAGACCAAGAACGACTACGAATACCTGCTCTTCGAGGACCTGAAACCGGCCGGCTTCGAGGCGACGGAAATCCGCAGCGGCGGCTGGCTGGCGATGCAGGAACTCCAGCCGTCCAACGCCGGCGCTGCGGCCGGCGATCCAGGCGCCCGCAACGAGTTCACCGGCCGCAGCGAGGGCGTCTATCCCGAGTGGCGCGACCGCAACGCCGCCTTCTTCGTAAGCCGGCTGCCGCAGGGCTTCTGGGAACTGCGCTATAGCTACCGCGCGGAGACGCCCGGCAAATTCCACGCCCTGCCCGTCACCGCCCACGCCATGTATGTGCCCGAAATCCGCGGCAACTCCGCCGAAGTCCGCGTGGACGTGGCGGAGCGGAAGTGATGAGCCACACGTGAGCCCAGATTCACGCTTGGCGGCCCCGGTGATCGCCGCCACGCTGCGGTCACGTTCCTCCATGAAGCGCCCGTTTGCCCTCCTGATCGCCGGCTGGCTGGTTCCTGCTCTATTGGCCGCTGCCACGGCGCCCGTGATTTCCCCGGACGCGGCGCGCGCGCCCGTCTTCTCGCAAGTCACCCGGCTGGACCAGAACGCTACCGTGGCCAAGCCCACCGAGCAGTTGGGCCCGCTTTCACCCGACGAAGCGGCGAAGTCGTTTCACGTCGCCGACGACTTGGTGTTCGAGCAGGTGCTCGCCGAACCCATCGTCGCGCAGCCGGTGTTCCTCACGTTCGACGAGCGCGGACGCATGTGGGTCGTGCAGTATCGGCAATATCCGCACCCCGCCGGCCTGAAGATGGTCAGCCGGGACAACTTCTGGCGCGCCGTTTACGACAAGGTGCCGCAACCGCCACCGAACCACTTCAAGGGCGCGGACAAGATCACGATCCACGAGGACACGGACGGCGACGGCACGTTTGACAAGCACAAGACCTTCCTCGACGGCCTGAACATCGCCACCAGCGTCGTCTTCGGCCGCGGCGGCGTGGTTGTGCTGAATCCGCCCTACCTGCTCTTCTATCCCGACAAGAACCGCGACGACGTGCCCGACGGCGATCCGCAGGTGGTGCTCTCCGGCTTCGGGCTGGAGGACACTCACAGCGTCGCCAACTCGCTCCGCTGGGGTCCCGACGGTTGGCTCTACGGCTGCCAAGGCTCGACAGTGACGGGAAACATCCTCGTGTATGGGGCGGACGGGAAGGTGCTGGAACAGGAAGTCGAAGTAGGTTCCGAAAGTGAGAAGGACGCCCGCCCTCACCCCGGCCCTCTCCCCCGAGGAGAGGGAGTCGCGAAGCCCACCGCGAGTGACTCCACAGGGGCCGCTCAACAGGACAGCGCGGCAGCCATTCCGGCGGACGCTCCCGCTGAATCGAAGCCCAGCACCGCCAGTTCAACGACCGGCATCGTTACGATCCCCCTCTCCCCGGGGGAGAGGGCCGGGGTGAGGGCGGGCAACGC
>JBIIUN010000264.1:0-7187 GCA_044339945.1 Kapaibacterium sp. (SeqCode) | reverse complement strand
GACTTCAACCGCGGCCATGACTTCAAACCGCGCGACAATTGGGGGCGGAAGCTCGGCACGCCGTGGACCAAGCTGAACCTCGGCGCCTGCATTCAGCAAGGCGACTACGGATTCCGTGGCGAGCAGGGCCTCTTTGAAAGCGTCGGGTTCCGGCTGTTCCAGCTGGCCGGCCAACCCGCAATGCACACGGCTTTTGTGCAGCTGCGAATCATCGATGAGGCGGCCGAAACCAATCCGGCCGACCAGTTTGGTGGGGATTTCTGGGGACTTTACCTTGCCCTCGAACAGCCCGACGGACGGTTCCTCGATGAACACGGCCTGCCCGACGGCAACCTCTACAAGATGGAAGGCGGCGGCGGGGACGCCAACAACCTCGGACCCGCCGGCCCCGTGGACGGCTCGGACCTCCAATCGTTCCAAAGCGCCTACCAGAGCCAATTGGCCAGCCTCACGGAAGGGTGGTGGCGGACCAATTTCAACCTGCCGACCTACTACAATTATCAGGCCATCGTGCAGGGCATCCACCACTACGACATCGCCGACGGAAAGAATTACTTCTTCTACCATCAGCCGGACAACGGCCAGTGGATGACCATTGTCTGGGACCTCGATCTCACTTGGGCCGACAGCATGTATCGGAGCGGGCAACAGGGCGGCGACGAACCCTTCAAGAGCCGGGTTCTCTCCAATTTCAGCCTCACCGCGCCGCGCTATCCCAACCTTGCCCGCGAATTTCGAAATCGCGTCCGGGAAATCCGCGACCTGCTCTGGAACGCGGACGAAGCCGGCCGGTTGGTCGACGAATATGTCCGGCTCCTTCGCGGAACGAATGCGGCCTCCCTCGTCGACGCCGACCGGGCGCAGTGGGATTACCATCCGGTCATGGCCAGCGGCCTCGTCAATTCGAGCAAGGCGGGCCAGGGGCGTTACTACCAGTTCCCGCTCGCGCCGGGCGTCAGCAAATCGTTCGCCGGCGCCGCCGAGTGGATGAAGCGATACGTGGGCTATCGCGGCACCAACGTTACCTTCTCGCTCGACACCATGAGCCGGGAACCGGACCGGCCCCAGCGCCCCACCTTGGCCTATGCCGGTCCCGCGGGGTTTCCAGTGAATCGCCTTGCGGTTCAGGCGTCGCGCTTCGCCGGCACCGGGGCGTTCGGTTCCGTGAAATTCCGGGTCGCGGAAGTCACAAGACCGGACCACCTCGCCTACCGGCCCGACGCCCCCCTGCCCTACGAAATCACACCAGTCTGGGAGAGCCCGGAAATTGCAGCAGAAACCGAGTCGATCGGGCTGCCGCAGGAGGCCTTGCGGGTCGGCAGGCTATACCGCGCCCGCGTCCGCCATACGGATGCGGCTGGCCGGGCCAGCAACTGGTCGGAACCGGTCGAATTCACCGCCGGAGAACCCGAAAATGGCGCCGCACTGATCGCCAACTTGGAGCTGACCGAACTCATGTATAACCCGGTGAGCGCCGGCTTTGAGTTTCTCGAAGTCCACAACGCGAGCGCCATCGAAACCCTGCGGCTGGACGGCGCCAATTTCACGGCGGGGATCGATTTCACCTTCCCGACCAACAGCCTGCTACCGCCGTCGGCCTATGCCTTGGTCATCGGCACCACCAATCGCGCGGGCTTCCTCGCCTACCACAGTCTAGGCCCTTCCGTGCCGGTGTTCGGGCCGTTTGCGGGCAATCTCGCCAACGGCGGCGAAACCGTGACCTTGAAGACGTCCGCCGGCGGCGAGGTGATTTTCAGCGTGACCTATGACGACTTCGATCCTTGGCCCACGGCGGCGGACGGTCGGGGTCATTCCTTGGTTCCCACCGGCGCCGGGAACGCCGACCTGAGCAGCCCGGCATATTGGCGCTCCAGCCAGCAGACCAATGGCTCACCCGGGCGGGTCGATGCCGCCACGGCCCTTCCGTTTGCGTTTGGCGCACCGCAGCTCGCGGCGGAGGGAATCCGCATCCAGTTCCGCGCCGACACCGAGCGTGTTTGGGTGCTGGAAGTCTCCGCCGATTTCAGCACCTGGACACCGCTATCGACGAACGCCGGGCCGGCCGTGCTGGACTTCCCCTTGCCGTCAACGCCTGCGGCCCGCTACTTCCGGGCAGTGGCTCGCTGACCGCGCGATTCCATGGGGGGGCGGCCTGCCGAATCGTAACCGGAAACGGCTCGACCCCAAGATGCTGCCTTCGCTCCACTGATGCCCGTGAGCTCCGTCGCCATCCGCCGTGCCGTCATCGATGTCGGCACCAATTCGGTAAAGGTCCTGGTCGGCGACATTTCGCCGGACGGCGAGGTGACGCCCGTGGTCGAAACCAGTGAGCAGACCCGGCTGGGGCGTGGATTCTACGAAACGCACCGCCTGCAACCCGGCCCCCTCGCCGCCACCGCCGCCGCGGTGGAGCGTTTCGCACACATGGCGAGGAAAGTGGGGGCGACTTCCCTGCGGATGATCGCCACCAGCGCCGCACGGGATGCCGAAAACCGGGGCGAGCTGCTGGCCTCCTTGGAATCCGCGGCGGGTGTGCGGGTGGAAGTCATCAGCGGCGACACTGAGGCGGATTGGGCGTTTGCCGGAGTTTGCTCCGCGCCGGGCCTGGCGCATTCGCGGCTTCTGGTCCTCGACGTGGGTGGTGGCAGCACGGAATTCATCCTAGGGCTGCACGGCCGGCCCAACTTCCGCCAAAGCTTCCAACTGGGAAGCGTCCGCCTGTTCGAGCAATTGCAACCCGGCGACGCCCCAACCGCGGCCGACCTGGCTCGCGCCCGGAGCGAACTCGCGGCGTTTTTGCGACGGGAGGTGACGCCTGCCCTCGCGCCCGCCTTGGAAATGGATCGTCCCGAACAGGTGTTCGGCGTCGGTGGCAGCACGTCGATTCTCGCCCTGATCAAGGCAGGCGTCCCGGTCTTTGACCGCGAGTTGGTGGAGCAGACGCGTTTTGCCCGGGGGGAGCTATCCGCCTTGGTGGAACGCCTCTGGTCGCTGCCGCTGGCCGAACGGCGCCAATTGCCCGGCCTCCCGCCGGAACGGGCGGACGTCATCCTGATTGGGGCGGCCATCTACGAGGCAGTCCTGCTCGTTTTCGGTTTCCCGGAACTGCGGGTCAGCACACGGGGGCTGCGCTTCGCCGCCTTGGTCCAACCATGAACGAAGCCGCCCTGCGCGCCGGGATGGCGGAGTTGTTGGGCCGTTTCGAGACGGAACCGACCCACACGCTCCACGTCGCCCACCTCGCGCTAGCGCTGTATGCGGACCTGCAATCGTGGCACGCCTTGGGGACCGATGAGCGCCTGGTGCTGGAGGCGGCGGCGACCTTGCACGACATCGGTTGGTCGCAAACCCAACCCGACGGCGCTGGCCATCACAAGGCTTCGGCGCAGTTGATCCGGGAACACCTCTGGCCGGGAGTGCCCCGGCGTTGGGTGGAACTGATCGCCCAAGTAGCCCGCTACCATCGGAAATCGTTGCCCCGGGCGGAACACGAACCCTACGTCGCCTTGGATGAGGCCGACCGCCGTCGGGTGCGCCGGCTAGCCGCGATTCTTCGGATTGCCGATGGCCTGGATCGGCGCCACCTCCAAACTGTCACTTCGGTCAACCTCAGTCGTCAGGGCACGATTTGGCAGTGCATTGTAGCCGGGCGGGATGGGCTGGAGGCGGAAATCGCGGGCGCCAGCCGCAAGGCCGATTTGCTGGAGGCGGAATCGGGAATCGCCGTCCGGTTCACCCTCGCGACGGACCGGTGAGCGGCGCGATTTCTCCGGCGCCTTCCGCAATTCGAGCGGCTTCCAGGCCGGCCATTCGGTTCAACCGCAAAAACCCTTTGCGTTGCAGGAAACGCACCCCATACGCTCGCCGGGTTGCAAGCGTGGACCAGTGATTCCGCGCATCCGTTATCTCTGAGACATGAATTCGTATCCGTCCGTTCCGAACTCGCTGTATCGGCCCGATTTCGAGCATGACGCCTGTGGCGTCGGTTTTGTCGCCAACATCAAGGGCGTCAAATCCCACGCGCTCGTCGAGCAGGGCCTGCAGATCTTGCGGAACCTCGACCACCGTGGCGCCTGCGGCTGTGAAGCCAACACCGGCGACGGCGCCGGCATCCTGATCCAGATGCCGCATGAATTTCTGGCGGACGCCGCCCAAAAAGCGGGCATCACCCTGCCGCCCGCCGGCCAATACGGCGTCGGCATGATTTACCTGCCCCGCGACGCCCGGCAGCGCCGTAAGCTGGAGCTCGCCTTCGAGAAGATCATCAACTCCGAGGGCCAGGATTTCCTCGGCTGGCGCACCGTGCCGACTGACAACAGCTCACTCGGCGAAACGGCCAAGGCCTCGGAACCGCACGTCCGGCAGGTTTTCATCGGCCGCGGCGCCGGGGTGACCGACGACCTGTCGTTCGAGCGCAAGCTCTACGTGATCCGCAAGCGGTCCTATTCCGAGATCCGCTGCTCCACCAAGGACGGCGCCGGTTACTGGTATGTTTGCAGCCTTTCCTGCCGCACCTTGGTCTACAAGGGCATGCTGCTCACCGAGCAGGTAGACAAATATTTTCCGGAACTGAAGAACCCGAAGATGAAGACGGCGCTGGCGCTGATCCATTCCCGGTTCAGCACCAACACCTTCCCCAGCTGGGCGCGTTCCCATCCCTACCGCTACATCGCGCACAACGGTGAAATCAACACGCTCCGCGGCAACATCAACTGGATGCGGGCCCGTGAGGCCCTGTTCCAGTCGGAGGCCTTCGGCGAGGACATCGAGAAGGTCCTCCCCATCGTGGACCCTGACGGCAGCGACTCGGCGATGTTCGACAACGTGCTCGAACTGCTGGTGCTCGCCGGCCGTTCGTTGCCGCACGCGATGATGATGATGATCCCGGAGCCGTGGGCGAACCACGAGTCCATGAGCGACGAGAAGAAGGCGTTCTACGAATATCATTCGTGCCTCATGGAGCCGTGGGACGGCCCCGCGTGCATCGCCTTCACCGACGGCGTGCGCATCGGCGCCTCGTTGGACCGTAACGGCCTGCGTCCTTCCCGCTACTACGTCACCAAGGACGACCACGTGATCATGGCCTCCGAGGTCGGCGTGCTCGACGTGGCGCCCGAGAACATCCTGCAAAAGGGACGCCTCCAGCCGGGGCGCATGTTCTACATCGACACGAACCTGGGCCGGATCGTGGACGACGCGGAGATCAAGGATCAGATTGCCAGCGAACAGCCCTACCGTCAGTGGCTCAATGAGCACCTGATTGAGCTCGCTTCGCTGCCGGATCCGGAACACCTGCCCGAACCCGGCCATGAAACCGTGGTGCAGCGCCAGCAGGCGTTCGGTTACACCTTCGAGGACCTGCGCATGCTGATGGTCCCGATGGCCCGCGACGGCGTGGAAGCCATCGGCTCGATGGGCACCGACACCCCGATCGCGGTGCTCTCCAACAAGTCGCAGCTGCTCTACAACTACTTCCAGCAACTGTTCGCGCAGGTCACCAATCCGCCGATCGACTGTATCCGCGAGGAAATCGTCACCAGCGCGATCACGACGATCGGCTCCGAGAAGAACCTGCTGAACCCGGTTCCGGAAAGCTGCCACCTGATCGAACTGAAGTCGCCGGTGCTGACCAACGAGGAATTCGCCAAGCTCAAGCACCTCGACCAACCCGGCTACAAGTCGATCACACTGCCAATCCTCTACAAGGTGGACAAAGGCGCCAAGGCGTTGGAGAAGGCACTCAAGGACCTCTTCAAGGCCGCATCCAAGGCCATTGCCGACGGGATCAACATCATCATCCTGTCCGACCGGGGCGTGAACCCGAAGAACGCCGCTATCCCTGCCCTGCTCGCCGTGAGCGGCCTGCATCATCACCTGATCCGTGAAGGCAGCCGGACGAAGGTCGGACTCGTGCTCGAGTCGGGCGAACCGCGGGAAGTTCACCACTTCTCCCTGCTCATCGGCTACGGCTGCGGCGCGATCAACCCGTATCTCGCCTTCGAGTCCATCGACGACATGATCCGCCAGGGGTTGCTCGTCGGTGTGGACCACAAGACGGCTTGCAAGAACTTCGTGAAGGCCGCCGTGAAGGGCGTCGTGAAGGTCGCCTCCAAGATGGGCATCTCCACGATCCAATCCTATCGCGGCGCCCAGATCTTCGAGGCCATCGGCATCAACGAAGCCGTTGTGGACAAGTATTTCACCTGGACCCCGACCCGCGTCGAAGGCGTCGGGATGGAGGAGATCGCCAAGGAAATCGAACTGCGCCACCGCGCCGCGTTTCCGGACCGCAAGTCCGGCAGCGCCACCTTGGATGTCGGCGGCCGCTATCAATGGCGCCGTGAGGGTGAATATCACCTGTTCAATCCGGAGACGGTTCACAAGCTCCAGAAGGCCGTGCGCACCGCCGACTACAAGGCGTTCCAGGATTATTCGAAGTCGGTCAACGAACAGTTCAAGAACTGGGCGACGCTTCGCGGCCTGCTCGACTTCAAGGCGGCCACCGCCATCCCCATCGACGAAGTCGAGTCCGTCGAGTCCATCCTGAAGCGCTTCAAGACCGGAGCGATGAGCTACGGCTCCATCTCGAAAGAAGCCCACGAGGCGCTCGCCATCGCCATGAACCGGGTCGGCGGCAAGTCCAACACCGGCGAAGGCGGCGAGGACCCGGAACGGTTCACCTGGACCAACGAACAGGGCGACTCGAAGAATTCCGCGATCAAGCAGGTCGCCTCCGGCCGCTTCGGGGTCACGAGCAACTACCTGGTCAATGCCCGGGAATTGCAGATCAAGATGGCCCAGGGCGCGAAGCCCGGCGAAGGCGGCCAGTTGCCCGGCACCAAGGTCTATCCGTGGGTCGCCAAGACGCGTCATTCGACGCCCGGCGTCGGCCTGATTTCGCCGCCGCCGCACCATGACATCTATTCCATCGAGGACCTCGCGGAACTGATCCACGACCTCAAGAACTCCAACATCCACGCCCGCATCAGCGTGAAGCTGGTGTCCGAAGTGGGTGTCGGCACGATCGCGGCCGGTGTGGCCAAGGCCCACGCGGACGTCGTGCTGATCTCCGGTTACGACGGCGGCACCGGCGCTTCGCCCCAAACGTCGATCAAGCACGCGGGCATCCCTTGGGAGCTTGGCCTCGCCGAAACGCACCAGACGCTCGTGCTCAACAACCTGCGCTC
>JBIIUN010000018.1:0-22942 GCA_044339945.1 Kapaibacterium sp. (SeqCode) | reverse complement strand
CGTCCAGCCGCCCGGCGGGGCGGCGGTTCGCTGGAGTGCTCTGGTTAGGCCGCATTGTCCTGACGTGCATCCGAATACTTTGCTCCTGCTGATAAGAGCAAGCTCTCGACTTTGCGGCAGAGGAGCATGTCGAACGGCCAACGCAGTGGATTGCTGCTCCCAGTAAGGAAGAAGGTGTAACACTCTCCCGACTGCTCGACTCCGCCACCGAACTGAACGCGAGCAAGACCGCGACGAATGGCGTATCTGTCATGACCGGCACCACACTCAATGCGCTCGGCGACGATGTCGTGACGCGCGAGCAACTCCGGAACATTCCGGGCTAGCTCTGCGGGGCAGGTGTAGATTGGAAATGCCATGAGCGTGTCGAGCGGCCTAACGCCAGAACTGACCGACGCGGGCGGTCAGTGACATCCGAATTGGAGACTGACACGGCCCGCCTGCGTTCGGTCCAGTGATTTTGTTAGCCTTTGTCGTCCTCATAATCCAAACCCATGTGTGAATCCCCAAGACCAACTGCGTGCTCCGCACGACGGGCAGCGACGAAGACAGAATATCAGCCACTCCAAACCTTCGAGCACAAGATTGAGGAGGAATGCTGCAGGAAGTGAAAGCACGAGAACCAGCGGCGCAGCTACAAGCCACCACCAACCGAGACCGTGGGGGAAAAATCTTGGAAGCGCTCCGAACATGATGCCGCCAGCGAGGCCCATCTGGGCGAACATCAACAGGCCACACGTCGCTCCGGGCAGAATGCCTCTGCATTCGCTCTTCTTGCATCTGGTGCAACGGTAGTGCATGGCTCGAAGGCTAACAGTGTTATTGAGCTTCGCCGAGGTGCAGCCTATCTCGGCTTTACCCAGAACGGCGCAGTGGGCTTGTCTTTCGATTTGAAGGGTTTGCATCCTTTTGGCCAGCCGATTCCTGCAGCCCCTCCCGCCCTCGGAACCCCGGCAGCACGTTGCCGGCGCGGCTTGCGACCCGGATTCCCGCGCTGCTAGCGTCGCGACATTGAACTCCGAGTCTGCCACCGCCGAAGTGCGTCCGCCGTTGTCGCGGGGCCGCAAGGTCCTGTTTGGCCTGTTGCTGCTGTTGCTCGTGCTCGTGGTGCCGCTGGGCTTGCTGGAGTTTGGCCTGCGGCTCGCCGGCTACGGTTACGAGACCGACTTCCTGCTGGAACGCACGGTCAATGGCCGCCGGGTGTTCACGGACAACCCGAAGTTCGCCCACCGCTTCTTTCCGGCCCGCATCGCCCGTTCCCCGCAGACGCTGCTGGCGGACGCCGAGAAGCCGGCCGGGGTCACCCGCGTGGTGGTGCTGGGCGAATCGGCGGCGCTCGGTGATCCCGAGCCGGCCTTCGGACTCGCACGGCAGCTCGACGTGCTGCTGAACGCCAAGTATCCCGGCCGCCGGTTCGAGGTGATCAACGTGGCGATGACGGCGATCAACTCGCACGCCTTTCCCGACATTGCCCGGGGCGCCGCGAAGCTGGGTGCGGATTTCTGGGTCATCTACGCCGGCAACAACGAGTTCATGGGGCCGTTTGGCCCGGCGAGCATGGGCGGTGCGGCCGGCCGTCAGCGCTGGCTGATCCGGCTGGGACTCGCCCTGCAAACCACGCGCACCGGCCAATGGCTGGCGGCGCTGGCGAGCAATGTCTCGGGTCACGGCGAAGCGCCGGCCGAATTCGCCGGCCTGGAAACGTTCCTGTCCCAGAAACTGGCACCGGACGACCCACGGTTGGCGGCCGTGCATGACAATTTCCGCCGGAACCTGGCCGAGGTGCTCGACGTGGCTCAGGCGGCCGGAGCCACCACGGTGCTGGCCACGCCGGCGGTCAACCTGCGCGACTCGGCGCCGTTTGGCTCGGTGACGACCGCGAAGGACGAGGCGGTGAAGGCGCTCCTCGCGACGTTGGTTACCAATTCCGCGCCGGAGGTGCTCCAGCAGTTGGATGCGCTGGCCGCCGAATTGCCGCAGCACGCCACGCTCCGCTTCTTCGCGGCCCGGGCCAAGATGGTGCGCGGCGACCTCGACGGGGCCCGCGCCGACTTTGCGCTCGCGCGGGATCTGGATGCGCTGAAGTTCCGGGCCGATTCCCGGATCGCCGCCGCGGCCCGCGAGCTGGGTCGTGAACGCGCCGGCGACCGCGTCATCCCCGTGGACACCGAGGCGCTGATTGCCACGAACGCGCCGGTGGGGTTGCCCGGGGCGGAGACGTTCTGGGAGCACGTCCATTTCACCTTCGACGGCAACTTCCGCCTCGCCTCGCTGGTGGCCGAGGCGTTGGCCCCAAAGCTGGGCGGCGTGGGGTTGAACGTGACCAAGGAAGCCATGGTCACCGGCCTGGCGTATTCCGACTGGAACCGCGCCCGGGTGGCGGACCTCATCCAGGCACGGTTGCAGCGGCCGCCCTTCACCGACCGGATCAATTCCGCCGAGCAGCAGAGCGTGTTGCTGGTGGAGACCACCCGAATGAAACCCGCGCTGGAGATCACCCAGTTCGAACGGCACGCCGCGCTTTACCGGGCGGCCCTGGAACGCCGGACCAACGACTGGATGATGCGCGACCAATACGCGAAATTGCTGACCGGCTTCGGCGACAGCGAGTCCGCGGTCGAGCAGTGGCGCCAGGTCGTCGCCGAGGTGCCGCATCATCTGATTGCCCATTATCAGCTGGGCGACGTGCTGAGTGCGAAGGCCGCCACCGCGGCGGAGGCGGAGAAACATCTCCGGGCCGCGATCGCGCTGCGGGAAGATTTTCCGGAGGCTTGGGACCGGCTGGGACAAGCCCTGGGCCAGCAGCAGAAATATGCGGAGGCGGAAGTCGCCTTTGCCCGCGCCCTCGAATTCCGGCCGACCTTCACGGTGGCCCGGGTCAACCGCGCGCTGGTGCAGGTGGGCGCCGGTCGCACCAATGACGCCCTCGCCACCTTGCGCGACGCCGTGGCCCGCGACACGAACACGCCGATCGCCTGGCAAAACCTGAGCCGCCTGCTCACGGCAGTCGGCCAGCACCGGCCGGCGGCCGAGGCCGCGGAAGGGCTGGCCCAAAGCCGGCCGCGCCTGTTTGCCGCGCAACTGATGGCGGCGGAGGCGTGGCAGCGCGTCAATGAGCCCGACCGGGCCGGTCCCCATTGGCTGGAAGCGGTCCGGCTGAATCCCGACCACGTTCCCTCCCGCTACTTCCTGGCCGTCGAGCTGGGTCGCCAGCAGCAGTTTTCGGTGGCCGCCGAGCAGTTTCGCGAAGTCATCCGGCGGCAACCCGCCCTCGCCAGCGCGCACCTGAACCTCGGGGTCGTGCTCATGCAGTTGAAGCGGCCTGAGGAAGCCCTCGTGGCCTTCGAGAAGGCTGCGGAGTTGGACCCTGCCGACGAAAAGGCGAAGACCTACGTCCGCAACGCCCGGCAGATCCTTCAGGGAGCAGCGGCACCCCGGTAAACGTGTTGGCGAAGGATCTTTGGTGGCCGGGTCCGTGTGGCGGCGCGGACTCCGTTTGTAAAATCTGGCCGGCGGGGAACAACGGCATTGCTTAATCCCGGGGTGCTTCCTATAGCCTTCTCCCCACCGTGAGGTTCCCACAATCCGCTCTCCAATTTGCGTGCGCGCTTGGCTTGGCCAGCGGGGCTTTTGTCGCGGCGGGACAAGATTTCCGGGTCCAGCAGGCCCGACTCCTGGGAGACGGCCGGCTGGAGGTGACGTTCCCGACCGAGCTGAATGCCTACAACCGGCTGCTGATGGGCAACTCGCTCGGCAGCGTTTCGGTGCCGGTCGAGGTTTCGAAGGCGGGTAAACTGACGACCCGCCAGCCCGTTTCGGGCAACCTGGCCTTCTTCCGCGTGCAGCGGGTGCCCAACGGGCAGAGCCTGGATACCGACAGCGACGGCATCGCGGACACCTACGAGCTGAACCTTTCCGGGTTGCTGGACCCCTTGGAACCGTTGGACGCGATCCGTGATCCCGACGGAAACGGCAAGTCGTTCCTCCAGGAGTATCAGGACAGCCTGGGCATCAAGCCGGACCCGGCCTTCATTGCGGAAACCTCGCCCATGCCCGGCGAAGACGGCGTCTCGGTCACCCGCGAGACCGTGGCCTACTTCTCCGCGCCGCTGGGGCCGACCGCGACCCTGTCGGTCGACCAATTCTGGGCGGAATTCGGCGGCCGGAAGATCCTTTCCCGGGTGGAACTCGCATCCGACCGGCGGAAGGCGACGCTCTTTTACCTCGAAAACCTGCCGGCGAACGCGCGGGTTTCGGTGCGATTGGTCGGCAACGGCCTCAAGGATAGCAACGGCCTGGACTTGGACGCGGACGGAAATGGCGAACCCGGCGGCACCAACGTGTTCACGTTCGACACGCTGGCCACGACGCCGATTGGGCGCACCGCGGTCATCGGCCGGATCTTCGCCTCGGAACTGGCGCCCGGCGCCGGCGGCGGGTCGGTCAATCTGCCTTTGGCGGGCGTCATCGTTACGGTGGACGGCGCGGAGGAAACGCTCCGGACCACGACCGATGCCCAGGGCAATTTCAAGCTCCAGCCCGTGCCCGCCGGCCGGTTCTTCGTCCATGTGGACGGGCGGACCGCCCAAGGCAGCCAATGGCCCGGCGGCGCCTATTATCCCTTCGTCGGCAAGGCCTGGGAGGCAGTTGCCGGCGTGGAAACCAACTTGGCCGGCGGCAGCGGCGAGATCTTCCTTCCGCTGGTGCCGGCCGGCGCGCTGCAGACGGTCAAGGCAAACGAGGAGACCATCGTCACCTTCACGCCGGAGACGTTGGCGGCGAACCCGGGTTTGGCCGGCGTGACGGTGTCGGTGCCACCCAATGCGCTCTTCAACGAACAGGGTGTCCGCGGCGGCCGGGTGGGCATCGCGCCGGTTTCGCCGGACCGTTTGCCGGAGCCCCTGCCACCCGGGTTGGAACTGCCGCTGGTGATCACGATCCAGACGGACGGACCGCAGAACTTTGATCAGCCCGTGCCGGTCCGGTTCCCGAATCTGCCGGACCCGAAGACGGGCAAGAAGCTGCCCCCGGGCGCCAAGAGCGCGCTGTGGAGCTTCAACCATGACACGGGCGAATGGGAAATCTCCGGTCCGATGACGGTGACGGCGGATGGCAATTTCGTGGAGTCGGACCCCAGCTTCGGCGTCCTGCAGCCCGGCTGGCATGGCACGTTGCCGCTCACTAACAACCGCTGCGACCCCGTCCGGCGTCCGCGTCCGCGACCCCGTCCGGGTTCTGGGCCCGGCCCTGGTCCCGGGCCGGGACCGGGACCCGGTCCAGGCGGCGGCCCGATCGGCAGCGGTGGCATTCCCGGCGGGGACGGTGGTGAGGGAGAACCTGATCCGGACGAAGGTTTCGGCGAACCTGATCCCGATCCGGACCCTGAGCTTGGACCGGGCCCTGGACCTGATCCGGACCCCGAACCGGGTGATCCGGAATCGCCGGGTGACTCGGTGACCGGTGGGGGCGTGCCCGTGCCGTTTGTGCCTTGTGACAAGGGACATGTGGATTGCGGCTGTGACGAGGTCGGTGCCTATGTCCCGGCGGCCACCATCGTGAGCCCGGCCGTGGTTCCAGTTGCTGGCAATCCGCTCCGGGGAACCTCGCCGGACGGACGATATGAGCTGGAAGTGGGTTCCTCTTTGCCCGCCCCGCTGACGGTGCGGCGTCGGAGCTCGGGCGCGGTGGTCCTCAACGTGGTCGTCCCGGGCGGCGCATGGGGCTTTGCTCCCGGTGGGGATGCCTTCGTTTACCATTACGTTTCCGGCGGGAACCACCATGTCGCGGTGCATCATCTGGGGAGCCCGACGCCGAATGCGCCGGTGTGGACCTCGATCTTGCCCGAAGGGTCGGCGGCTTTGGGCTTCAGCCCGCATGGCTATTATTTCGTCCACGCGGCGACCCGTGGCGGCGGCATGGTGTCGCTCACCGTGGTCAATGTCTCGGTAACGACCGGCGACCGGCCTTACGACACACTCTTCGCCGCGGGCGGTGGCGGAGCCGCGGTCAGCACGGCCGGCTGGGGATTCAGCCCGGACTGCTACGACCGGTCGTTCCTGTTCGCCCGGGTCTTGCCCGCTTCAACCTCCAGTCAGGTGAATTTGGTCAACCTTCCGCGCGGGAGGGTCGTGCGTCAGGAAGAGCTGCCGTTGGGCAACGGTCACTGGGAATTCAGCCCGTGCGGAGACCGGCTGGGCTTGGCCTTCCGGCAGGCGGGTGCCGACCGAACCAGGGTTACGCTCTTCCGGACTTCCGACGGCGCGGTGGTGCCGGATTCTGCCATGAACCTTGCCGCCGTGCCGGCACTGATTGATTTCCGGTCCAACCTGACCGACCACGAGGCGGTCGTGGGTGCAACCCCGACCCGGTTGGCCGAAAACACGGCGGACAACGCCTGCACCGCCCCGTCCCCACCGCCCGCCCAGGCCAGTGTTCGCCGGGCGGTCACGGCCACGGTTGCGCCGCCGGTGGAGCCGACGCCTTCGACAGGTCTCCACTACTTTGCCATCTACGACTGGGAACTCGGAACCTACACCCAACGGGGCAAGGCCGGCAGCACGGGCGTGGGCCACGTCCGCCTGATTCTGCCCCCGAACCGGATGGTCCGGAATTTAATCGTGCGGGCGGACACGCTGGAAATCGGCTGGTGTGACTTCACCACGCTGGATGCGGGCTCCAACTTCACCATGCCGTCGGTTTATCTCGGGTCCGACAGCAGTCCGGACGGCGATGGTGACGGCCTGTCCGACTTGGCAGAGGCGGTGCTCGGAACCGATCCCGTCAAGGCCGACACGGACAACGATGGCATCCGCGATGGGGCGGAGGTCCGGTCCGGTGGTGACCCGGTGAGCGGCCTGCAAGTGGTGACCGGCGTGGTGGCCGGCAGCGACACGCCGGGCAACGCCTACGATGTCGTGGCCCTGAACGATTTGGCGGTGGTGGCGGACGGCGCTGCCGGCGTGACGGTCTTCCAGGTCAACAACACGCAGAACCCGCAGCGAATCATCCAGGTCGATACGCCAGGTGATGCCCGGTCCGTGGCCTCGACCCGGAACTTCGTGGCGGTGGCGGACGGCGCTTCGGGAGTTGCGGTCATTGATATTCGGAATCCGCTGACGGCCCGGATCATCCACCAGGTGAACTTGGGTGGATCGGCCATCTCGGTGGCGGTGCTTGGCGATGTGGCCCTCGTGGGCCTGCCCACCAAGCTGGCCATGGTGGACCTGCCGAGCGGGACCGTGCTCGCCCGCTATCCGCAACCCGGGGAAGTGGATGATGTCGGCGTCAATGGTGACCATGTCTACGTTGTGACCGGTAACCAGTTGCGCAGCTATCGGTATGAGGACGGTGAGTTGAGCCTGCTGGATTCCGTGAACTTGAACTTCTTCGCGGAAGGGCTGACCGGGCGACGTCGCCTGTTCGTCGGCGGTGGCCGGGCCTTGGTCTCTGCGTATCCTGGCTTTGACAGCATCGACGTCAGCGAACCGTCCAATCTCCGGCTGGTGGGGCCGGCGCGGGACCAGGGGCCGAACTCCTTCAAGCAAATCCTCGATAACGGTTCGGGCCTTGGGGTGGCCGCCGTGGGCGTGAATCCACGGGTCGACGGCACCCACGATGTGAGCCTGTTTGACCTGCGCGATCCGGCGGTCACCGATCGCCTGGTGGGAAGCTTCGAGACGCCCGGGTTGACCTACGCGGTGGCCCTCTACAATGGGTTGGCGTATGTCGCCGACGGCGAGTCCGGCCTGCAGGTCGTCAACTACCTCGCCTACGACAACAAGGGCGTGCCGCCGACCATCACGCTCCAGCCCGGCCTGACATTAACCGGGCCGACCACCGGGCAGGCGGAGGAGGGCAAGCTGATTCGGCTGACGGCACTGGTGACCGACGATGTCCAGATCCGGAACGTGGAGTTCTACCTCGACGGTGAACGATTGGTCACCGACGGCAGCTTCCCCTACGAACAGCGCGTGTTTACGCCGCTGATCGCGCCCGAAAAGAATAGCTTCACGTTGCGGGCCCGGGCGACCGACACCGGGGGCAATGCCGCCTGGTCCAGCGAGTTCACCATCACCTTGGTTCCGGACGCCACCCCGCCGCGGGTGACCCAGACGACCCCGGCGGCGGGCGACATTGTGGGTTCGGCCAACTTGGTGAAGGCGCAGTTCAGCGAACCGCTCGACTCCGAATCCGTGACCGCGGACGCGTTCTTCCTGAAATGGGCCGGCCCCAATCAGATTATCGGTGATGCCGACGACGCACCCGTTGAGGCCGGAGTTTTGGAATATCGCAGCAGCGCCAACGGGGTATTCCTCCAGTTCGCCCAAAGCCTCGCGCCCGGCCTCTACTACGCGACAGCCAAGCCGCCGATCGCCGATCTCGCCGGCAACCCGATGGCGGCGGCCAAGGTGTGGCAGTTCTGGGTGCTGGGCGCACAGGACACGGATGCCGACGGCATTCCGGACGTGATCGAGGCTGAACTCGGTTACAACCCGGAGAATCCCGACAGCAACAACAACGGCGTGCTGGACGGCGATGAGGACCAGGACAATGACCAGCTCCGCAATCGCTGGGAACTGCTCTACGGCTTCGACCCGCGGGTCCGGGATTCGGATGACAATGGTGTGCCGGATGCCCTGGAAGATGGTGATTTTGACGGGTTGAATAATCGCGGCGAACAGACTGCCGGCACCAATCCCAAGAATGCCGATTCCGACGGCGACGGGTGGGATGACAACGGCGAGGTTCTTCAAGGATTGGACCCGTTGGAAGGCAACAGCCGCCCGAGTCTCACCATTGCTTCGCTGCCCGTGAGTGTCCTGAACGCCGTGCAGGTTCCGTTGCCGGCCGACTTGGCGGTCAGCGTCAGCTCGCAGCCGGTGAGCTACTTGAACGCCGCCTTGCCGCCGCTGCCCGCCGACCTGCCCGTAGCGGTGGTGTCGGCTCCGGTCAGCTACCTGAACGCCCTGCAACCCGTGCTGCCGGCGAGCACTCCGGTCTCGGTCAGCTCACCCTTGGCGAGCTATCTCAACGCGGCCCCGGCCCCGGCGCCGCCCGATCATTTCGTAGTTTCTCCGGTCGTCGCCTACGAGCGCCAGCCGGGTGTTTCCGGCAACTTTTCCAATCCCAGGTAATCCTATGAAGACGTCCTGTTTCAGTCGGCTGCAACGAACCCTCGCCTGTGGGGTCACCACCCTGTTGGGCCTTGTCGCGGTGCACGCGATTGATCCCGACCTGCCCTACAGCATTCCCGCCGCCGGCGCCGGCGCGGACGGACCGCTGACCTTCCGGGAGATCATTCCGAACGGTCGCTCCCACGTTTCCATGGTCTTTGTCCCGACGACCGGAAAGGTCCTGCTGTTCGGCGGATACCTAAATGGGGCCGTCGGCGGCACGTGGGAATGGAATGGCACCAACTGGTTGGAACTCAGTCCCGTCAACAGTCCGCCGCCCCGCTACGGGCATCGGATGGTTTATGACGTCGAACGGGCCGAAGTGCTGCTGTTCGGCGGATACCGCAACGGCACCTTGAACGACACTTGGGTGTGGAAAGACGGGAACTGGACGGAGAAGGCTCCGGCGACGGTTCCAACGGCGCGCTATGACCATAACATGGCCTACGATGCCCATGCTGACCGAAAGAAGGTCGTGCTGTTCGGCGGATCCGGGGCGAACGACGAGACGTGGAATTGGAACGGAACCAACTGGACGCTGCTGGCCACGGCCACGAAGCCGCCCAACTACCAGAGTGTCGGCATCACCTTTGATGGTGCGCGGGGCGAAGTGGTGATGTTCAACAACCAGGACCAGACGTGGACTTGGAACGGCGTCAATTGGACCCTCAAGTCGCCGGTCCAGAACCCGGGCGGCCGGAGCGCCGCGCGATTGGTCTACGATCCGGTGCGCCGGGAATCCGTCCTGTTTGGCGGCGACAACCGCAGCGACACTTGGGCTTGGAATGGAACCAACTGGACCCAACGCAGCACCTCCCCGGTTCCCGCCCGCGCCCATTTCGCCATGGATTGGGATGCCGTCCGCAACGTCATTGTCGCCTATGGCGGCTATACCGCAGTCGAAAATCCCTCGGCCGACACCTACCTGTGGAACGGGACCGACTGGACCTTCCACAGCGGCCGGACCCAGACCTTCGACATGACCGCTCGGCCCAGCGGCGTATGGAACTTCACCACCATTAACGTCCCGTTCGGAGTGACCGTTAAC
Organism: Kapaibacterium sp. (SeqCode); assembly: GCA_044339945.1. Lineage (GTDB taxonomy): Bacteria > Verrucomicrobiota > Verrucomicrobiia > Limisphaerales > UBA9464 > CAIWAH01. Next base: position 12,721 of record JBIIUN010000018.1, on the reverse strand, counting down.
TTCAAGCGGAACGCGGGCAACACGCCCGTCCGCTGGTTGGCCACCGGCGATGTGGTGATCAACGGGACGCTGGACGTGAGTGGCGACCGCGGCGCCAATGCGTTGGGGCTCGGTTTGGTCGCCCAAGGTGGTCCCGGCGGTTTCCCGGGCGGCCGGGGCGCGGTCCGGAAGGACCAGTCCGGCAGCAATGTCGGCAGCCCGGGCCAGGGCCCCGGCGGTGGATTGCCCGGCACTGACCAGCAGACGAATCCCCAGAATCTGCGGGACGGACAGCCCGGCAATTACAGCGACACAGGCAACCCGGGGAGCTACGGCAACGTTTTCATTCAACCGCTCGTCGGCGGTTCCGGCGGCGGTGGCGGTTCTTCATCCGACAACACCAGCGGCGGAAATGGCGGCGGCGGCGGCGGGGCCATCTTCATCGCTTCCTCCCGCGACATCATCATTAACGGCTCGGTCGCCGCCAACGGAGGTGACATCGATTGGACCGGGGCCAGCTACGGTGGCCGGGGTTCGGGCGGGGCTATCCTGCTGCGGGCGGACCGAATCTCCGGCAATGGCCAGTTGGATGCCTACGGTGGCAACGCCGGCACTCCCAACGGGCGGATTCGCCTAGAAGCCTATTACCGGCAGCTTGCCGGCCAGACCCGCCCGATCAGCGTGAACAGCGCGCCCATCGCGAACACCGACTTCAACACCTTGGGCGCCCTGACGGTAACCCAGGTCGCGGGCCAGAACGTGGCCCAGCCGCCGAGCGGCAACACCCTGACCCCCGATGTCATCTTCACCGCGGCCGGGCCGATCTCGGTTCGGGTGAGCGGCGTGGGGATTCCGGTCGGCACCCCGGTGAAGCTCCGGATCACGACCAGCGAGGGTGTCATTCCTGCCGGGCCGGTGAACTTGGGAGCAGACAACACCGTGGAATTCACCGGCGTCAACGTGCCGGCCGGCATTGGCACCGTGCAGGCGTTCGCGGAATTCCAAGTTTCCAACTGAGCTCGAAACCGACCTCGGAACGAAGACGGGCGGCCGCTGGGCCGCCCGTTTTGCTTTCGGGAACCCGCAAAAAGCGCTTTGACGCCCCCCCTGACCCGGATAACGTCCGCGCTCCGTCAAATCGGAAGTCATGGACAAAGAGCGCAAGCTGATCATCGCCGGCAACTGGAAGTGCAACAAGACCGTCGCCGAGGCCCTCGACCTCGTGGGCGGCCTCAAGCGTGAACTCGCCGCGGTCAAGGAAGTGGACATCGTCGTCTGCCCGCCCTTCACCGCGCTCGAGAGCGTGTCGCGCGAGATCCTGGATTCCAACATCCGCCTCGGCGCCCAGAATATGGGCGAGAACGCCTACGGCGCGTTCACCGGCGAGATCGCCGCCGGCATGCTCAAGGAATTCTCCGTCGGCTACGTCATCCTCGGCCACAGCGAGCGCCGGCAGTATCAGAAGGAATCCGACGCGCTCGTCGCCAAGAAGGCCGCCGCCGCCCATGCCGCCAATCTTGTTCCCATCGTTTGCGTGGGTGAGACGTTGCTCGAACGCGAGGCGGGCATCACCAATCAGGTTGTGGAAACCCAAGTCCGTGGGTCGCTCGCCGGCCTGTCTCCGGAGCAGGTGGAGCGCACCGTGCTGGCCTACGAACCTGTCTGGGCAATCGGCACCGGCAAGACCGCGACAAGCGCCCAGGCGCAGGAAGTTCACGCTTTCATCCGCTCGGTCCTGACCGCCCTGCACGGTGAGGCCGTGGCCAAGCGCGTCCGCATCCAATACGGCGGTAGCGTGAAGGCGAACAATGCCCGCGAACTGCTCGGCCAACCGGACATCGACGGCGCGCTTGTTGGCGGCGCCGCCTTGGAAGTTCGTTCGTTCGCCGACATCATCAAGAACTCGATTTAACCGCTCCCTGCCATGTCGTTGCTGATCAATCTCCTGAGTTTCGTCCTCGTCGTTGTCTGCCTGTTCCTCGGCCTGCTCATCCTCGTGCAGTTGCCCAAGAAGGAAGCCGGCATGGGCACCGCGTTCGGCGGTGATGCCGCCGTGGCCATGTTCGGCGCCGGTTCAGGCAATGCCCTGTCGAACCTGACCAAGTATGCCGCCGGCGCGTTCCTCATCCTCTCCTTGGTGCTCGCCTCGCTGAACGCGAATGCCAGCAAGAACCGCGCGGAAGGCGTCAAGAAGCTCGCCGAGCAGTCCGCCGCCGCGGCCCCGGCCGTGCCTGCGGTCAATCCGGCCATGACCCTCACCACGCCGGCCGCGACGAATGCCGTGACGCCCGCGAAGTGATCCGCAAAGCTCCGGCCGCCATGCCGGATTCCGAAAACGCCCCTCGCACCCGCGACGGGGCGTTTTTCTTTTCCGCGAAGTTCCCGGACCGATCCCCCCGCGGCTTTCGCTGGGGTCATTGGTCATGGGTCATTCTCATTTTTCTGTGCGCCTGCCGGCCGTTGCCGCCGGCGGACCTGACCATCCTCAACGGCGCGGACCCCGGCTCCCTGGATCCCCTGTTGGTCAGCGGCATCGAGGAATTGCGCGCCGTCCTGCCGCTCTTTGAGGGGCTGACCCGGCCGGACCCGCAGAACGGGGAGGCGAAGCCGGCCCTCGCCGAACGCTGGGAGCTGTCCGCGGATCGGCGAACCTACACCTTCCAACTGCGACCCAACGCTGTCTGGTCCGACGGCTCAGCCATCGGTGCGGAGGATGTGGTCTATTCTTGGCGTCGCGTGCTGGAGCCGACCAATGCCTGCCAATATGCCTCGCTGCTGTTTCCAGTCCGGGGCGCCGAGGATTATCTCCTCGGTCGCACCCGGGATTTTTCCACGGTGGGCGTGCGGGCGCCGGATTCGCGGACGATCGAAGTGACCTTGGCGAATCCCTGTCCGTGGTTCCTCGATCTGTGCGCCTTCCAGACGCTCGCCGTCGTGCCGCGGCGGGCCATCGAACAGTTTGGCGACCAATGGATCATGCGGAACCCGCCGTTCAGCGGGACCTACACGCTGGACTTCTGGCGGCTGAACGATCGGGTGCGGCTCCGGCGCAACGAACGCCATTGGGATGCCGCCAACACCCATTGCGCCATCGTGGACCTCCTGTCCGTGTCCTTGCCGACGACGGCGCTCAACCTCTACCTGAATGGTCAGGCGGACGTGATCTGGGACAAGCCGTTGGTCCCCGCCGAGTTGCTGTCCGAACTCGGGTCCCGGCCCGACTACCACACGTTCCCGATGCTCGGCAGCTACTTCGTGCGCCTCAACGTCACCCGACCGGCGCTGGCCGACGCCCGGGTCCGCCGGGCCTTCTCGCTCGCGGTGGACCGCGAACGCATCGTGCGGCGCCTCGCCCCCGCCTGCCTGCCGGCGGAGAATCTCGTGCCCACCGGCACCGCGAACCATCGCCCCGGACCGGGCGCCCGGCGGGACCCGGAACTCGCCCGTCGGCTGCTGGCCGAGGCCGGCTTTCCGGGTGGCAAAGGTTTCCCGAAACTCAGTTACCTGTGCGACAGCTCGGGCGGCGGCGGCGCGCGGATGCACGAGCGTGTGGCGGTCGAATTGCAGTCCATGTGGCGCGAGGAACTGGGCGTCGAGGTCGAAATCCGGCAGATGGAGAAGCAGGTCTATCTCGTCGCCCAACGGCAGCTCGACTACGACTTCAGCCGCAGCAGTTGGATCGGCGACTACAACGATCCCAACACCTTCCTCGATCTCTTCACCTCCGGGAACGGCAACAACCGCACCGGCTGGAAAAACGCCGACTACGACCGCCTGCTCACCGAATCCCAGACGGCGACCGACCCGGAACAGCGGCTCGATGTGTTGCGTCGCGCGGAGGCGTTGCTGGTGCGGGACGAGGCACCCGTGATTCCACTGTGGTTCGAGGCCGGCTTCACGCTCTACGACCCGGCCAAGTGGTCCGGCATCCACGGCAACCTGCTCGACGTTCACCCGATCCACGCCATCCGTCCCGTCGCGGCGAAGAAGGCGCCCCGCTGACCTGCGATGTATTTCCTCCGCCGCATCCTGTTCCTCGGTCCGCTATTGCTGGTGATCAGCCTGCTGTCCTTCGGGCTGCTGCGCCTGGCGCCGGGCGGCCCCTTCGACCGGGATCGCGCGCCGGCCTCGGAGGAAATCGAGCGTCAACTGCGCGCCCGCTACCACCTGGACGAACCGATCGCCCGCCAATACCTGCGGTGGCTCGGGGCGGCGGTGCAAGGCGACCTCGGGCTCTCCCTGAAGTATCGGAACCACACCGTCTCCGAGATCATCCGCGACGGCCTGCCGGTGTCGCTGATGCTGGGGTTGCTGTCGTTCGGGTTCGCGGTGGGTTTCGGCGTGCCGCTGGGATTCTACTCGGCCGTCCGGCGCGGGGCTTGGGGCGATTGGGGCGGCAGCTTCGTGGCCCTCGTGTTCATCTGCGTGCCGAGCTTTGTCGTCGGCCCGCTGCTGGTGCTGGTCTTCGGCCTCAAGTTCGGCTGGTTTCCCGTCGGGCTCTGGGGAGCGCCGCTCCAGGCGGTGCTGCCGATGATTGCGCTCGGACTCTACTTCGGCGGCCGGGTGGCCCGGCTGATGCGCGAAGGCATGACCCAGACCTTGCAGAGCGAGTTCATCCGCACCGCGCGGGCGAAGGGCCTGGGGGAATTCACGATCCTCACCCGGCACGCGCTCCGATTGGCGATCATGCCGGTGGTGTCTTACAGCGGCCCGATGCTGGCCGACCTGCTCACCGGCTCGTTCGTCGTCGAGAACCTGTTCCAGATTCCCGGCATCGGCGTGTTCATGGTGAACTCCTCGCTGAGCCGCGACTACCCGCTGGTGGTCGGCTTGGTGCTGCTTTACGCGGTCCTATTGCTGGTGCTGAACCTGCTCGTGGACCTAACCTACAGTCTGCTCGATCCCCGGGTGCGACTGGAATGAAGCGGGCGCCGTTGGCTCGCCCTTGCCCCAGAAAACTCCCTGAAACATTCCCTCACGCCGCCGGGTGTCTTTCCCGTGGCCGGCCGCCGAATAAGAGGACCGGCCGCGCGTCTGTCTCGCTGTTCGCCATGAAGATACTCCTGCCCCTGCTCGTGGTCGCCGCCTCCCTGGCGTCCGGCTGCATCCACACCCACGAAACGATCGTCCACGACGATTCCCGCACGCCCGTCTCCTTCGAGAACGACACGGCGGCCCGCACCTTCTACGAGGCCCTCAGCCGGCTGCCCAACGGCGGCCAGCACCAGGAAAGCAAGACCGAGGTCTCGATCCCCATTGTCTTTGAGCACGAACGGAAGGTCGTCCGGGGACCGAACCAGGCCTTCAACAAGGCCGTCAGCCGCTGCGACACGGATCGCGACGGCAGGATCACCGAGCAGGAAGCCCGGATCTATTCCCAGACGGTGAAGTAGCCTGCCGGGGAACTGCCCAACGCCACTTCCCACGCCCCAGCGATGAAATCGTTCCTCCGGCGCGTGGCGTTGGCGCTCTGTAGCGGATACCTGATTGTGTATTACGGGGAGCTCGTGTTCTGGGCGACCCCGGACCGCGAAGGGATGAACCTGGGCGGGATCGTCGCGGCATGGCTGATGTATTCCTTGATGGCCTACCCGTTCCTCTGCGTGGTCAGCCACTTTCGGGTGCGCGGCCCGTGGGCAGTGTTCCTCGCCGGGGCGTTCTACGGCTGGTTCGAGGAGGGCGTGGTGGTCCAAACGACTTATGGTTCGGGCGACACGCCGTTCCCGATGTCCATCTCGTTCACGGCCCTGGCGTGGCATGCACCCATTGATATTTGGATTGGGTGGTATCTAGTGCGGCGGGTTTTGTCGCAAAACCAGCCGCGCAAGACGGTCGCGCTGGCCGCCGGCATCGGCCTATTCTATGGGCTTTGGGCGATCTTCTGGTGGAACGAGGCGCCGCCGGCGATGCAGGCGTTGCTGGACGCCGGTCGCAAGGACCTGATGCTGGTCCGTTTTGCCCTCTATTCCTTTGGAACGACCGCCCTGCTCATCGTTGCCCACGGGCTGTTCCACCGGTTGAGCCCCGCCGGGTTCAGGCCCTCAAGAACGGAGCTCTGGATCATCGGCGCGCTTGGGCTGCTGTATTTCGCATTCGTCACCGTTCCCGCGGCGCCCAAGGCTATCTGGGTTCTGCCGCCGTTGCTGGGCCTGACGTTCTGGGGCCTGTGGAGCAACCGACGGGTCGAGCAGCGCCCCGACGCCATCATGGCGTTTCCGGAACCCGTGAAGCTTCGGAACTACCTGACACTTTTCGCCCTCCCGCTGGTTGCCTGTGCCGTCTATTTCGTCGCGTTGGTCAGCGGCCTGCGTTGGTCCACAAATCTGGTGTTCTATTATGTTGCCACCCCTCTGGGCGCGCTCGCCTGGCTTCTCAGCGTCGCGCTGTGCGTTCGGCGGGCTGGCCATACGGTGGCGGCAGGGATTGCCCCGTTCGTTGGGGGCGCAGCTGGACACTGCCGCCGAAATCCGCCTGGTGGACTCCCTCTCTTCCACTCGGAGTGGAGGAGAGGGGCGGGGAGAGGAGGCGCTGCGCCCGGCCGGGACGGCCCCTCTCCCCACCCTCTCCCCACTCGTGCCTCGCAGGGCGAGGGAGTCACACAAGGGCTGAGCCCAGTTACGCCCAGTCCGTGGGCGTGGGGACAAATTGTTTTCAGCTTTGCGGTTCAAACTGGTAGTGCCTCCGCCCGCATGGACAAGGACCAGGTCGCGGCCATTCTCGTCGAGATCGGCACGCTGCTCGAACTCAAGGGCGAGAACCCTTTCAAGACCCGCGCCTACACCAATGCGGCGCGTGTCCTGGAGGGGCTGACCGAGCCGTTGGCCCAACTGGTCGCCGAAAAGCGCCTGGGTGAACTCAAGGGTTTCGGCGACGCGCTCCAGGACAAGGTCACCACGCTCGTCACCACCGGTCGGCTGCCGTATTACGAGGAGCTCAAGGCGTCCCTGCCCGCCGGCTTGCTGGACCTGCTCGGGCTCCAGGGCGTCGGGCCGAAGAAGGTGAAGAAGCTCTACGACGAGCTGGGCGTGGATTCGATGGAGAAGCTGGAAGCGGCCTGCCAGGCGAATCGCGTCGCCGAACTCGACGGCTTCGGCGAGAAGTCGCAGGCGAAGATTTTGGAAGCCATCGCGTTCAAGCGGCAGTTCGCCTCCCGGCACCTGCTCAAGGACGCGTTGGTCGTCGCCGAGCCGATCCTAGATTCCCTCCGCGAACATCCCGACGTCATCCGGTGCTCCACCGCGGGCAGCCTGCGCCGATGGAAGGAGGTCATCGGCGACATCGACTTCCTCGTCTCGTCCAAGCAGCCGGCCGCGGTCATCGCCTACTTCGTCCAGCAACCCGGCATCCAGAGCGTCCTCGCCCAGGGCGACACCAAGGCCAGCGTCATCCTCGGCGACGGCATCCAGGCCGACCTGCGAGTGGTGAGCGACGCGGAATATCCCTACGCGCTCGCCTACTTCACCGGCTCGAAGGAGCACAACATCGTCATGCGCCAGCGGGCCATCGCCCGCGGCCTGCGGCTCAACGAATACGGACTCTTCCGCAGCACCGAGGAAACCCGCGACCCCGCCCTCCGCGTGCCCTGCTCCGAGGAGGCCGACATCTTCCGCGCGCTCGACCTCGACTATGTGCCGCCGGAGCTGCGCGAGGATCGCGGCGAATTTGTCGCCGGCGAAAACCACACGCTCCCGCGCCTGCTCGAATGGACCGAGCTCCGCGGTTCTCTCCACAACCACAGCGACTGGTCCGACGGCCGGAATCCGCTCGCCGACATCGCCGCGCACATGGACGAGCTCGGCCTCGGCTACTGGGCCATCACCGACCATTCCCGTGCCAGCTTCCAGGCCAATGGTCTCGACCCGCAACGCCTGCGCCGGCAATTGACGGAGATCGCCGAACTGAACCGCCAGTTGGCCGACCGCGGCACCGACTTCCGCCTGCTCACCGGGTCCGAAGTGGACATCCTCCGGGACGGCCTCGACTTCGACGACGACCTGCTGGCCGAACTCGACGTCGTCGTCGCCAGCCTGCATGTCCCGGCCAGCGACGAGGCGGAGAACACCAAACGCTTCATCCGCGCCGCCGAAAATCCCCACGTCCACATGCTCGGGCACCTCAGTGGCCGGCTGTTGCTGGAACGCGACGCCTACAAGCTCAACCAGCAGGCCGTCATCGATGCCTGCGCCGCGACCGGCACTTGGATCGAGCTCAACGCGTCGCCCTACCGCTTCGACCTCGACTGGCGGCTGTGGCAATATGCCAAGTCCAAGGGCGTGAAGTGCGTCCTCAACTGCGACGCCCACAAGCTTGAGCACGCCCAGTGGCTGCGCCTCGGCACCGGCCTCGCCCGCAAGGGCTGGCTCACCAAGCAGGACGTGATCAACACGCTCCCGCTCGCCGAACTGCGCGTGGAACTGGGGAAGAAGCGGGCGAAGGCGGTGAGCTAAACCGGTCCAACTGGCGGCCCATTGCGCCCCCGGCCTTCTCGCCGACACTCCGGCCGTGAGCGAAACGACCTCTCCTTCCACGCCGCCGCCGGGCCGTCGTTGGCTGGGCCCGCCGATCCTCCTGCTGCTGGCGGCGCTGGCGGTGGGTGTCATCCAGTCCCGGGCTGAGATGGACAACAACATCCGGGCCTGGCTGACCGCGGCGGCCGTTGCGCTGTGCCTCGTCGCACAGTTGGTGTGGCTGCTCCTGTTCAGTCGCCTAGGCTGGCGGCAACGCCTGTTCCCGGTGGTAGCCCTGCTGGTGGTGGCCGGGGGCGTCAAGCTGCTCACCCGCGTGGAAGGCACGGGCAGCGGGATTGGATTGCCCCGCCTGGTCTGGCGTTGGCAGCCAACCGCGGACGAGCGGTTGGCCGCCCTGACGGCCAGCGCTCCGACCCGAAAACCCGCGGCCGTGACCCCCGCGGCGGCCGAAGCCCGCTTCCGTTTCCCGCAGTTCCTCGGGCCCGAACGCACCGGCCGGGTGGATGATGTGAAGCTCGCCCGCGACTGGGCCGCGCAGCCGCCCCGCGAGCTGTGGCGCCGGCCGGTCGGGCTCGGCTGGTCCGGCTTCGTGGTCGCGGAGGGTTTGGCGCTGACCCAGGAACAACGCGGCGAGGATGAACTGGTTGCGGCCTACACCCTCACCGGTGGCGAACCGGTGTGGGCCCACACGAACCGAACGCGCTTCCGCGAGTGGCAGGGCGGCGACGGTCCGCGCGCCACGCCGACGATCGTCAGCAACCGGGTGTATGCGTTCGGTGCCACCGGGATACTGGACTGCCTGGAACTCGCGACGGGCCGCCCCGTGTGGTCGGTCGACGTGCTGGCGACCAACCGTCTCGACAACCTGACGTGGGGCAAAAGCTCCTCGCCGCTGGTGGCCGACGGCCGGGTGATCGTTTCCGGCGGCACGACCACGGTGCGCGGTGCGTTGGCCTTTGCGGCCGACACCGGAAACTTCCTCTGGGCGGACAACGGGGACGCGGCCAGCTACGCCTCCGCCAGCGCAGTGACCCTTGCCGGGCGGCCGCAGATACTGATCAACGGCGCCCGCGCCACCGCCGGCCTCGATCCGGTCACCGGGAAACGCCTCTGGGAATTTGCCTGGGGCAACGAGCAGATGCCCAAGGCCGCGCAGCCGGTGGTCGTCAGCTCCAATCGGGTGTTTGTCTCCGCCGGCTATTCCATGGGCTGTCTCCTGCTGGAGGTCGGGCCCGACGCGCAGGGCACCTGGGCCGCCACCGAAGTCTGGCGCAGCCGTTCGCTGAAGACCCAGTTCAACAATATCGCCGTGCGGGACGGTCATCTCTACGGGCTCGATGATGGCTTCCTCGCCTGCGTGGACGTGGCCACCGGCAAACGGGTCTGGAAGGACGGCCGCTTCGGTTCGGGCCAGAGTCTGCTGGTGAAGGACCTCGTCCTGCTCCAGGCCGAAACCGGTTTCGTCGCGCTTGCCGAGGCCAAGCCGGACGGTTTCACGGAACTCGGCCGGTTGAACGCGCTGTCGGCGAAGACGTGGAACAATCCCGCGCTCGCCGGCCCCTATCTGCTCGTGCGCAACGACCAGGAGGCCGTGTGTTACCTGCTGCCGGTCGCCGGCGAGTGAATCGATTTTCGCGCCAAAGAATTCCTTGGCCGCTGTTCCCGGTCTTCCCACGCTGTTCGCCGTGAGTCATCAAGCCAGTTCTGCCCGCACGTTTCCGGAGGCTGCCGTCATGGACCGGCTGGTGGCTGCCTTGCTGAAATCCGTGCCGGTCGAATTGCGGGAACTCCTGACGATGAGCGGCCTGGATCTCAGCATGATGTTGCGGCTCCAGCCGTTGGCCGAGCTCTTCGTGCTCGCCCGCAAGGCCCGGGGCTGGAACCTCCGGCAGGCGGCCAAGGTCGCGGCCGTGAAGCCGAAGGCCCTGGGGGCCTTTGAGGACTGCGACCCCGCCGCCGTGGGGCCGTGGGTCGTCCCCTACGCCGTGCGGGCGGGCATGTCGGCGCTGCTGGGCGAATGGATCACGGCCAATCCCGCCGCCGCGGCCGGGTTCGGCTGGCCGGCGCCCAACCAACTGGCCCAGATCTTCGGCGCCCTGATGCACGCGACGGCCAACGACGTCGCGCCGTCCGGGCTGGCCGCAACCTTGGGGCCGAGGGACATGTTCGTCCCGCCGCCGGGGTTTGCGGAACGCTTCGGCCCGGGGCGCATGCAGGTGTCGGTGGAGGCCATGTCCGCCGTGTCACCGGCGGCGGATTTGTCGGTGTTGCTCGAGGGTTTCCTGGCCGAAGACCCGCTGCCGCCGGTGGCAGCGGGCCCGAAGGCCAGCCCGCCCGCGGCCCCGGCGACTTACCAGTTCAAGGTGTCCTTGGGCGCGATCCGCCCGCTCATCTGGCGCCGTTTCACGGTCTCTTCCGAACTCACCTTCGCCCAGTTCCACGACGTGTTGCAGGCCGTGATGGGCTGGACCAATTCGCATCTGCACGACTTCGAGTTCCGCGGCCAGACGATCGGTTTGCCCGACCCCGAATGGCCGCGGCCAGTGCTGCGGGAGGACCACACCCGCCTCCGTGAGATCGGGCTGAAGCCACGGTCCAAGCTCACCTATCGCTATGATTTCGGCGACGACTGGGAGCACACGTTGGTCCTCGAAAAAGTGCTGCCGCCCGAGCCGGGCAATCCGGTCACGTGCTTGGCCGGGAAACGGGCGTGCCCCCCGGAAGACTGCGGGAGCGTGCCCGGCTACCAGGACCTCTGCGCGCTGCTGGCGAATCCGAAACTGGCGGATGACGACGGCTTGCGGGAATGGGCGGGCGACTTTGATCCGGAGGCTTTTGATCTCGGTCGGGTCAATGCCGCCTTGCAGCGCTTGGCGGGACGCTGGCGCAAAGCCGCCGCCCGTTCGGGCGCGAAGAAGGGCCGGCAGCGGTAGCGTCCCGGTTGCCTGAGTCCGCCCGAGGCCAAGATGCGCCGCGGTTTGCGCCAACCCGCGGTTGGCCGTTGCCCGCGCGGTGATTTCCCATTAGGCAGCAGCCACGTTCGCCATGCACGCCGCCGTCACTTCCCCCGGAAGCCCGCGTTCCCCGCGTCGCTTCGTTTTCTCCCTTCTGCTGGCGTGGTCCTGCGCCGTCGGAATCTGCCCCGCTCTGGCCGCCGAGGTGGATTTCGCCCGCGACGTCCGGCCGCTGCTGAACCAGCACTGCACTCCCTGCCACGGTGGCGTGAAAAAGGCGGGCGGCGTGTCGTTCCTGTTCCGCGAAAGCGCGATGGCGCCCGGCAAGTCCGGCGCGGTTCCGTTCATGCCGGGTGACTTGGAGAAATCCGAGGCGATCAAGCGACTCCTGACGGCCGACGAGGATGACCGGATGCCCCCGGCGAAACACGGCCCGCGGCTGTCGGAGAAGGACATCGCCGTCTTCCGCGACTGGGTGAAGCAGGGCGCGCCGTGGAAGGGCCACTGGGCCTACGCTGCCCCCACGCTGCCGGCGGTTCCCAAGGTGTCGAAGCCCGCGTGGAGCCGGTCGCCGCTGGATCGCTTTATCCTCGCCAAACTCGACGCCGAAAAGCTCAAGCCGTCGAAGGAGGCGGACCGCGAGGCGTGGTTGCGCCGCGTGAGCTTTGACCTCACCGGCTTGCCCCCGACGCCGGACGAGGCGAAGGCGTTCCTGGCGGACAAGAAATCCGGCGCCCACGAACGGGTCGCGGACCGGTTGCTGAAGTCCGCGCACTTCGGCGAACGCTGGGCCGCGCCGTGGCTCGACCTCGCCCGCTACGCCGATTCGCAGGGCTACGAGAAGGACGCGGCCCGCACGGTCTGGCCCTGGCGCGACTGGGTGATCCGCGCCTTCAACGACGACCTGCCGTTCGACCAGTTCACCGTGCGCCTGCTCGCCGGCGACCTGCTGCCCGACGCCACGCTGGATGACGTCGTCGCCAGCGCCTTCAATCGCAACACGCCCACCAACGCCGAGGGTGGCACCGACGACGAGGAATACCGCGTCTCGGCCGTGCTCGACCGCGTGGGCACGACGTGGAAGACGTGGCAGGCGGTCAGCTTCAACTGCATCCAGTGCCACGCGCATCCCTACGATCCGTTCGATCACGCCGAGTTCTACCAGTTCCTCGCCTTCTTCAACACGAGCCAGGACTGGGACCTGAACGGCGACGAACCGCGCCTGAACGTGCCGCTCGACGTGAAGGACTTCCCCCGCGCCCAGGAGCTGGACCGGCAGGTGCGGACCCTCCGCGCGGCGCAGTTGGCGGAGACGGAGAA
>JBIIUN010000263.1:0-7193 GCA_044339945.1 Kapaibacterium sp. (SeqCode) | reverse complement strand
CGAAGCACACGCCCAAGGAACTCACCGCCTTGCTCAAGGAGATCAAGCGCCTGGGCTACAAGCCGCACGTCATGCGCGGCGTCGCCCGCACCGTCATCGGGGCCATCGGCGACGAGCGCAGTCACCAGTCGCTCGATGTGCTCCGCGCCTGGAGCCAGGTGGAAAGCGTCACGCCCATCCAGAAGCGCCACAAGCTGGTCAGCCGCGAGGCGCACACTCAGAACTCCACCATCAACGTCCGCAACGTCGTCATCGGCGGCCCGGAACTGGTCGTCATGGCCGGCCCCTGTTCGGTCGAGAGCGAGAAGCAGATCATCGAGACCGCCCACGGCGTGAAGTCCGCCGGCGCGAAGATTCTCCGTGGCGGCGCGTTCAAGCCGCGCACGTCGCCTTACGAATTCCAGGGCCTGGGCGAGAAGGGCCTCAAGCTGCTGGCCAAGGCGCGCAAGGAAACCGGTTTGCCGGTCATCACCGAGCTGCTTTCGGAAGACCACGCCGAGTTGGTTGCCGAATACGCTGATATCCTCCAGATCGGCGCCCGCAACGCGCAGAACTTCCAGCTCCTGATCGCCGCCGCCAAGACCGGCCGGCCGGTGTTGCTGAAGCGCGGGTTGTCCATGCGGATCGACGAGTGGCTCAGCGCCGGCGAATACGTGCTCTCCAACGACAACGCCGGACTGATGTTCTGCGAGCGCGGCATCCGCACGTTCGAGACTTACACGCGCAACACGCTGGACCTCTCGGCGGTGCCGATCCTGAAGAACGAGACGCATTGCCCCGTGGTGATTGATCCGAGCCAGGGCACTGGCCGAGCCGACCTCGTGGTCGCCATGTGCAAGGGTGCCGTGGCCATGGGCGCCGACGCGCTGCTGGTCGAGGTGCATCCGGACCCGAAGACGGCGAAGAGCGACAGCGCGCAGCAGCTCTCACTGGAGGCGTTCGGCCGCATGATGGAGGACTTGCAGCCGTTCGTGCTGGCGGCCGGGCGCCAATAGCGCCCCGTCAGGCTCGGGTCAGGCGCCACGCGTGCACGTCCAGTTTGCGGGCCAAGAGCAAGTGCGGTGGCTGGGCTGGCAAGTCCAGGCCCAGCCACCGGGTCATGTCCAAGGTGGCGAACTCCGCTTCGGCGGGCCGCAACGGCCAGGGCGCATGTTCGATTTCCCCGCGCCAAAGGCGCCCCCGTCGGTCGGCGGCAAAGAGCCGGTAGCGTTCCGTCAGCCAGTGTTCCAACGAACCGGGACGGCTCGCGAACGGTTCCCCGGTGGCGCGATACCGGACTTCGAGCCTCGCCGTGCCGCCGTCCCGGTGCGTGCGCCGGCTGGCATAGTGGATTTCGCCCCCGCGCTCCGTGCAGGCCATGGCGGCGTCAAAGTAGGGCAGGTGAAACGTCGCCCGCGCGATGCGGACCGCGAGCCGGGACGCGGCGTCGAGGCTGAAGAACCACACGCCCGGACACCCGCCGGCGGTCACGTAGGTGCGCACGTTCAATTCGGGAAACGCGTCCGTCCCCGGCAGCGGAGGCAGCCCGCGCAGGCGCACGCCGCCCATGCGGAACGGCACCACGCCCAACCAGCCGACCCCGTCGAAGGTGTCCAGTTCCAGCGTCGGTTCGGTGCGCGGCAGCAGGGCGCGCAGTTCGGCCGCCGGCACCGGCCAATGGGCGAACAGCAAATCATGCCAGCACATGGCCATGGTCCAAGGACGGGTCTTCAGGCCGGCATTCATAAATCCGCCCCACCGACGTCGACCTTGTCCCTGTCGTCAACTCCCACCTTGCCGTCCCGTGGCCACGGGCGACATCGAGCTGACCCGCTTGGACCGCGCTTCTGAAGCCTAGGAACGCAGGATCTGGATCGACGTCGCTGGAATCAGCGCAACCGGGGCGAGCCAAACCGGCCGGGGTAACGATCACGAAGGACTTGGGGCCGCCAACCGAGCCGCCGCAGGAAGGGGGCAGCCTAAATGCGGAAAAGCCCCGGAAGCGTTCGCTTCCGGGGCCTTGTCTGAGGGTAATTGGGAAATTGGCCGAAGTGCGGCCAAACCCGGCGAGCCTCAGCGGCCCTTGGGCAGCGCGCCGCGGCCGGCGTAGACGGCGTTCTTGCCGAGCAACTGCTCGATGCGGAGGAGCTGGTTGTATTTCGCGGTGCGGTCCGTGCGGCTCAGGGAGCCGGTCTTGATCTGGCCGCAGTTCGTCGCGACGGCGATGTCGGCGATGGTTGCGTCCTCGGTCTCACCGGAGCGGTGCGAGAGCACGGCGGTGTATTTGCTGTGCTGGGCGAGCTGCACGGCGTCGAGGGTCTCGGTCAGGGAGCCGATCTGGTTCACCTTCACGAGGATCGAGTTGGCGGTGCCGGTCTCGATGCCCTTCTTGAGGAACTTCACGTTGGTGACGAAGAGATCGTCGCCGACGAGCTGGGTGGTCGCGCCGAGCTTGTCGGTCAGCTTCTTCCAGGTCTTCCAGTCGCCTTCGGCGCAGCCGTCCTCGATGGAGACGATGGGATACTTGGCGCAGAGCTTGGCGTAGAACTCGACCATCTCGTCGCCGGAGAGCTTCTGGCCGCTGCTCTTCTTGAACACGTAGGTCTCGTTGCCGGTGTAGAACTCGGAGGCGGCGACGTCGAGGGCGAGGAAGATGTCCTTGCCGAGCTTGTAGCCGGCGTCCTTGACGGCGGCGGCGATGGCGTCGAGGGCGGCCTCGGCGCTTTCGAGCTTCGGGGCGAAGCCGCCTTCGTCACCGACGGCGGTGCTGAGGCCCTTCTTCTTCAAGACGCCCTTGAGCGCGTGGAAAACCTCGGTGATCGCCTGGAGGCCCGCGCTGAACGTCGGGAAGCCGTGCGGCATGACCATGAATTCCTGGAAGTCGATCGGGGCGTCGGAGTGGGCGCCGCCGTTGATGACGTTGGCCATCGGGACGGGCAGGACCTTGGCGTTGGGCCCGCCGAGATACTTGAAGAGGGGCTGGCCGAGCGCGGTGGAGGCGGCCTTCGCGTTCGCAAGGGAGACGGCGAGGATGGCGTTCGCGCCGAGCTTCGACTTGGTCTCGGTGCCGTCGAGCTTGAGCATGGTGGCATCGACGCTGAGCTGGTCGAGGGCGTCGGCGCCGACCAAGGCGGGGGCGATGAGGTGGGTGACGTTCTTGACGGCCTTGCTGACGCCCTTGCCGAGGAAGCGCTTCTTGTCGCCGTCACGCAGCTCGATGGCCTCGTGCTCGCCGGTGGAGGCGCCGGAAGGGACGGCCGCGCGGCCGAGGGCGCCGCATTCGAGGGTCACGTCGACTTCGACGGTGGGATTGCCGCGGGAGTCGAGAATCTCGCGGGACTGGATATCAACGATCTTGGTCATGTTCGTGGTGCTGTTCTGTCGAAAAGACGGGGCATGGAAGGGAACAGGCCGGTTTGCGTCAAGGATGGTGGCGGCCCGAGGAAAGCGCAGGGGAGGTCGGCGTCAGGCGAGGGTGGTGGAGACTAGGGGGTTCGAACCCCTGACCTTCTCATTGCGAACGAGACGCTCTACCAACTGAGCTAAGTCCCCAACCGTTTTGAAATGCCGACTTTTCGGGCGGGCCAAAGTTGCCATAGGCCGCCTCCGCTGGCTGATTGGTTCTTGGCGCAGCGGACGCGCGAAATATGCCGCGGCACTTTTTGCGGGCAAGCGGATTCGCCAGTCCGCGGAGCTCGGGGGGCGCGCCAGCAGTGCAGCCGGCTCGGCAATGACCGGGAAAGCCACCGCAATTTCGTTCGCGGACGGCTCAGGATATGCTCACTTTCCGACCGCTCACCATGAAGACCAGTCTCCGCGCCGCGCGCGCTTCCAGCTGCCTTTCCCGTCTCATCCTGTTCCTCGCCTGGGCAACTTTCCTGCCGTTGGCGTTGCCGAGTTTGGGCGGGTCCATCCTGCGGGAAGTGTTCTCCGGCATTGGCGGCAACAGCCTGGCGGACCTGACCAATTCGCCGGCGTTCCCCAATTCGCCGACCTCGACCAATTTCGTGACGGACTTCTTCGAGGCGCCGACCGACGTGGAGGAAAGCTACGGGCAGCGCATGCACGGTTACATCGTGCCGCCCACGACGGGGAGCTACACGTTCTGGATTTCGTCCGACGACGAGGGGGCGCTTTACCTCAGCACGGACGAGAATCCCGTGCGCTCGCGGCTGATTGCCAATGTCCCGGGCTGGACCGGTTCCCGCCAGTGGGGCAATTACGCCGAACAGCAGTCCGCGCCGATCACCTTGCAGGCCGGCAAGGCGTATTACGTTGCGGCCCTCATGAAGGAAGGCGGGGGCGGCGACAACCTGGCGGTGCGCTGGGTCCGGCCGGGCGGTATCGACGAGGGACCCATTCCCGCAACCTACCTGTTGCCCTGGGGCACGGCCTTCACGGTGCCCTCGATCACCCAGCAGCCCACGAACACGACCGTTGTCGAAGGGCAGTTGGCAACCTTCGTGATCAAGGTCTCGAACCTAGACTCCGTGACCTACCTCTGGAGACGGAACGGAAACAGCCTCCCGGCCTCCACTTCCGGTGTCCTGGAATACGGCCCGGTGACCTTGGATGACCAAGGCGCGCAGTTTGGGGCGACGGTGACCAATCGCATCGGAGCCACCAACTCGACGCTGGGCACCCTGACGGTGCTGCCCGATACCACGCGACCGACGGTCGTTTCCGCCATCAGCCTCGGGGCCGACCGCATCCGGTTGCAGTTTAGCGAGCCGATGGATGCCGCCTCTGCCGGCGTGACCGGCAATTTCCTGGTGAATGGCGGGGTCACGGTGACCGGCGCGGTTCTGGACTCCGATGCGAACGCCATTCTCCTGACGGTGGCGGGGATGAACTTTGCGCAGAATTACACCGTCACCATCAGCAACCTGCGGGACCGTGCCCGCACGCCCAACACCATCACGGCCAACAGCACGGTCAGCTTCCTCGCGCTGGAACTCACCGCCCAGAACATCGGCGGCGGCACCGGCGGCATCCAGCGGATCGGTCCCGGCGCGTTCGACCTGACGGGACAGGGCCGGGGCGTGAGCGGCGGCAATGACCAATTTCAGTTGTCCTGGGAACGCCGCACCGGGGACTTCGACCTCCAGGTGCGGATGACGGATCTTGGAATCTCCAGCGCCTTCCTTCGCGCCGGCCTGATGGTGCGACCGACGTTGGATACCAACAGCGCTTTCGCGGCGGTGTTCGGCTCGTCCGCCCAACTGGGCGTGTTCTTCGAGTCCCGCGCCTCCGCCGGTGCCAACCCGAGCCAGCAGACGGTCGTAGGTGGGTATCCGGCCAACTACCCCTACCAATGGCTGCGGCTCCGGCGCGCCGGCAACGTGTTCACCGGCTTCGGCAGCCGCGACGGGCTGGGGTGGACCCAGCTGGGCTCGGCGACCATCGCCTTGCCGAGCCAGACGTTCGTGGGGCTAGCCGTCGCCAGCCAGAACGCGGCCGTCGCCAGCACGGTGAAGTTTCGCGAAT
Source organism: Kapaibacterium sp. (SeqCode) (assembly GCA_044339945.1). GTDB lineage: Bacteria > Verrucomicrobiota > Verrucomicrobiia > Limisphaerales > UBA9464 > CAIWAH01. The sequence goes on along the minus strand of JBIIUN010000263.1, from coordinate 1,727 downwards.
ACGGCCCGACGGCCAGCACCGCGGTGGTGGCCTTCGTGAACGATCGCGAGTCGCCCACGCCGTCGTCGCGCCGCACCGGCCTGACCCTCTCGGAGATCATGTATCGCCCGAAGACGGCCGCCGGGGCGACGAACAACCTCGAGTTCGTGGAGCTGTTCAATGCCGGCGCGATCTTCCAGGAAATGACCGGTTGGAAGCTGACCGGCGGCATCGAATACACCTTTCCGGCGGGCTTCCGGATCGAGGCGGGGCAATACGTGGTGGTCGCGGCGGATCCGGCGGCGCTTCAGGCCGCGCGCGGGCTTTCCGGGGTGCTGGGACCGTTCAGCGGTTCGCTCAATAACGCCGGTGACATGGTTCAGCTCCGCGACAACCTCGGGGCGGTCAAGCTTGAGGTCGACTACTCGCCCGACGCGCCGTGGCCCGTCGCGGCCGACGGCGCGGGGCCCTCCTTGGTCCTGACGTCGCCGAGCTACGGTGAAGCGAGCCCCCAGGCCTGGACAGCCAGCAGCCTGATTGGCGGTTCACCGGGCATGCCCGATCCGGTCATCAGCACCCCGGGCGACACCGTGGTCATCAATGAGTTCCTCGCCCACACCGACGACCCCCAGCTCGACTTCATCGAGCTGTTCAACCGGTCCAACAATCCCGCCGACCTGTCCGGCTGCTTCCTCACGGACGATCCAGCGACGAACAAGTTCCGCGTGCCCGCCGGCACCACCCTGGCCGCGCGCGGCTTCCTCGCCTTCGACCAAAACCAGCTCGGCTTCCGGCTGGGGGCCGCCGGCGAGACGATCTACCTCGTCAGCGCCAACGGGCTGCGCGTGCTCGACGCGATTCGCTTCGGGGGCCAGGAAAACGGCGTCGCCTCCGGCCGCCTGCCCAACGGTTCCGACACGGTTCGCCGGCTGGCCGCGCCCACGCCCGGCGCCGCCAACGGCGAGGCCCGCGCCGAGGCCATCGTGCTCAACGAGATCATGTATAACCCGATCTCCGGCCTCGATGACGACGAGTATGTGGAGCTGCACAACCGCGGCGCGGTCGCCGTCGACCTCGCCGGCTGGCGCTTCGAGTCGGGCCTCGACTTCCGGTTCCCCGCCGGCGCCAGCCTTGCCCCGGGCGGTTATGTCGTGGTGGCCCGCAACGCAGCCCGGCTGCTGACGAACTATCCGCAACTGAACGCCGCCAACACGTTCGGCAACTTCGCCGGCTCGCTGCGGAACAGCGGTGAGCGGATCGCCCTTTCCAGGCCCGACGACGTCGTATCGACCAACGAGTTGGGGAATCTGGTCACCAATGTCATCCGCATCGTGGTCGCGGACGTGACCTACTCCACGGGCGGGGCGTGGGGACGCTGGTCCGACGGCGGCGGTTCGAGCCTGGAGCTGAGGGATGCGGACTCCGACCCGCTGCGGGGCGCGAACTGGGCGGATTCCGACGAGACCCAGAAGGCCCAGTGGAGCGAGGTCAGCTTCACCGGCCGGCTCGACAACGGCGACGGCGGGCAAACTGCAAACCGACTCTTCCTCGGCCTGCTCAACGATGGCGAGTGCCTCGTGGACAACGTCGAGGTCTTCCAGGGGGCGGGAACCAACCTGGTCAGCAATCCCGGCTTCGAGAGCGGCACCACGGGCTGGAGCTTCTTCGGCAACCATGCGCAGAGCGGCGTGGACTCGGCCGGGGCCTTTGCCGGCACCCGTTGCCTGCGGGTGCGCGCCGGCGGCGGT
>JBIIUN010000017.1:0-22952 GCA_044339945.1 Kapaibacterium sp. (SeqCode) | reverse complement strand
TCCCCGCGCGCAACTGGCCGACTGGCTGACGGCGACCAACAACCCGTTCTTTGCCCGGGCGGCGGTCAACCGCGTGTGGGCGACCTTCTTCGGCCGCGGCCTGGTGGAGCCCGTGGACGACTTCCGGGTGTCGAATCCCTGCGTGAACGATCCGCTGCTCGATGCTCTGGCGGCCGACTTCGCCACCCACGGCTACCGGCTGAAACACCTCGTTCGCACCCTCCTCGCATCGCGGCTCTACCAGCTCAGCTCGACGCCGAATGACTCCAACCTCGCCGACACGAAGAACTTTTCCCGCGCCTACCGCCGTCGCCTGCCGGCCGAGGTGCTGCTCGACGCCGTGAACGACGCCACGGGCGTGCCCGACACCTTTGCCGCCACCGCGCCCGGCACGCGGGCAATGCAGACGTGGAGCTACAAGATCGATTCCGCCTTCATGGACGCCTTCAGCCGACCCAATCCAAGCAGCGATCCGCCGTGCGAACGCGACCGGCAGATGAGCGTGGTCCAATCGCTCCACCTGATGAACGCCCAGAACCTCCAGGGCAAACTCGCCCACCCGGAAAGCCGCGTCCGCCGGCTGGCGGAAGGCAAGCTGCCGCCGGCGGAAGTGGTCACCGAACTTTACCTCACGACCCTCGGGCGACCGCCGGCCGCCGAGGAACTCCAGGTCGCCGTGGCGGCCTTCACCGCCCCGGACGCCACCCGCCAGACGGCGACCGAGGACGTGTTCTGGGCGCTGCTGAACTCGCCGGAATTTGTCTTCAACCACTGAGATCATGACCACCGACGAACAGGCTCTCTGGCAACGGATCGAAGCCTTCGCGCTCGACGAGCCCACGGCGGCGTTCCCGTTTTCGCACCGGCTGGCGCGGGACAACGGTTGGTCCCGGGAGCAGGCACAACGCGTCGTCGCGGAATACAAACGCTTCGTGCTGCTCGCGATGATCGCCGGTCATCCGGTCACGCCTTCGGACCAGGTGGACCAAGCCTGGCACCTGCACCTCACCTACACCCGGTCCTACTGGGAGGATTTCTGCGGCAAGCTTCTGCCGCGTCCGCTGCATCACGAACCCACCCGCGGCGGCAGCCGGGAGGGGCGGAAGTTCGACGATTGGTATGGCCGGACCTTGGCCAGCTATCGCCGCTGCTTCGGGAGCGAGCCGCCGGCGGACATTTGGCCCCCGGCCGCCATCCGGTTCGGCGAAGATGTGCAGTTCGTGCGGGTGAATCGGCGTCGCCATTGGATCATTCCCCGGCCGGCCCGGCTCCTGGCCGCCCTTCGGCCGCTGTCGCGGACCCTGCCGCTGCTCGCGTTGGCCGGGTGCGGCACCGCGGCCCTCGGCGGCACCAACCCCTTCGATTTTCGCGGGCCGCAGTTCCTGGCCTTCTTCGGCCTGCTCACCGTGGGTGTCGGCCTGCTGGCCGAAGGGCTGCGTCGTTCACTGGCTCGGGGCGGCCCGGAGGAACCGGCGGGCTTGCCTGCCTACGAACTCGCGATGCTGGCTGGTGGCAATCCACGAACGGTCACGACTGCCCTCGCCGCGTTGCTGAACCGCGAGGAGGTCGCGATCTCGGCCACAACAGATGGGCCTCAGTTGGTGCGGACCAACAAGGAACCCGCCGCCGAGGTCCACCCACTGGAACGGGCCGTCTGGGAGCAGCTTCGTCGCGAGGGAAGCCTGACGGTGCCGAACCTGACCGGCGCGATGACGGAGACGCTCGTTCCCTTGCGACGCTCGTTGGAGCAGCGGGGATTGCTCCTGACCCCGGCCCAGGCGGCGAAGGTTCGGTGGTGGCCCATGTTGGTCGCCCTGACAGTGCCGGCAGTTGGGCTGGTGAAAATCTTCGTGGGATTGCAGCGGGACCGGCCCGTGGGATTCCTTGCGCTGGCTACCGTGGTGACATTGGTGCTGGGCCTCATTCGGTTTTCCCGCCAACCGACGCTCAGCCGCGCCGGTGGACGCTGCCTGAGGCGGTCCCGGCAGGAACAGGCGGCGCTGAAAGCCAACGCCGGTTATCTCCGCCAAGCCCATTCGCCCTTGGAAGTCGCGCTGCCGCTTTCGGTCGCCCTGTTCGGCACCGGCGTGTTGGCCAGTGGCCGTTTGTCGCCGCTGGATGATGCCATCCGGCGATCCCGGGCGTCCGCCACCGACTCCGGCAGTGGCGGTTGTGGCACCTCCGGTGATGGCGGCGGCGGGGGAGATTCCGGATGCGGCGGGGGAGGCTGCGGCGGCTGTGGTGGGGGCGGCGACTAGGCCGCTGCGCTCACGGCGCAGTCAACGTTCGGCGATCCGCTCCTTCGGCGCCGCAAACTCAACCACCAGCTTGCGTTCCCCGACGTGCCAAACCCGCAGGGTTCCGTCGTCGCCGCCGCCCGCCGCCAGGGTGCCATCGCCCGAGGCGGCGATTGCCTGCTCAAAGGTGTTCGCGGCGGGCAACGTGCCGGCTTCCTCGCCCTTGAGGTTGAGCACCCGCACGCGGGCGGCGCCGGACGTGGCGAGCCATTGGTCGCCCGCACCGAGGAATTGCAGGCCGGTGACTTCCTTGCCGAAGCCCTCGACGTTCTTGAGCCGCTCGCCGCGCGCCCAGTTCCACAGCTTGGCCACGAAGTCCGCACCGCCGCTGGCCAGCACCTCGCCATCGGCTTTCCAGGCAACGCTCAGGACGTGGCCGGTGTGGCCTTCGAGCGAACGGATCACGCGCCCGGAACCGGTCTCGGTGACCCGGGCAAAACGGTCCGCGCCGCCGCTGGCAAGGAACCGCCCGTCGGGGCTGAAGGCCAACGCCTGAACGGTGTCGCTGTGCAGATCCCGCAGCGCGTAACGCAGGGTCCCGGTCCCGGCCTCCCACACGTGGATGGCGCTGCCGCGGGTCGGCTCGCCGCTGCCGGCCGCGAGCCGGAGTCCGTCGGCGCTGAAGGCGAGCGCATTCACCCGCTCGACCATCGGCGGGAGGTTGTCCCGGTTTTCCAGCCGTTGGACGAGGGTCCAGGCGGGCAGGAAATCCCAACGAACGACCCGGGCGCCCGCGCCGGCGAAAACGACTCCCTCGCCGAAGGCCAGCCGGTCGATGCCGCCGAGGCCGGTCGCGAGGGAATGGAGGGGCCGACCGTCGGCGCCACTGAACAAGTTCAACTCGCCGGCGGCGTCGGCCGTCGCGACCAGGCGGCCGTCCGGCGACACCGCCGCGGAAACGGCGTGGACCACGTGCGTCTCCGCCGACCGTTGGAGTTCGGCCAACGCAGTCTCCGCCAGCTTCACCGCCTGCTCGCGCTCACGCCCACGCCACGCGGCAGCGAGCTGGGCTGTCTGCGCCTGCTGGGCGGCCAACCGCGCGAGATCCCGTTCGTTTTCCGCGTTGCCCAGGCCGCGCCGCGCCTTGGCCAGTTCGGCTTCGGCGCCGTCCAGGGTCTTCCGGGCGGCCTCCAGTTTTTCCTGCGCCTGCTTCTGGAGCGCGGCGAAATTGGTGCCCTTGAACGCCTGCCGCTCCACTTGCGCCAACTGACCTTCACGCAGGGCCACCTCACGCCGGGCGTTGCGTGCCGGCAGTTCCTTTTCGGCCAAGGTCTTGGCCGCCGGGGCGAGGGCTTCGTGGGCTTTCCGACCGCGGTCCGTTTGCGCCGCGACTTCCTTCATGGCGCTGTCGAGGGCGGCCTTGGCGGCTTCCTGCCGTTGGCGGGCCACGGTCAGGGCAGTTTCCGCCGCCGTCAGTTCGCGTTGCCGCGCCCGACCGTGGCGTAACTCAGCCAGCAGTTTCCCGTTGCCGTCCTGCAGCCGGGCCAGGCCGTTGGTGGCGAGGCTGACCGAACGGCTCCCGTCGGCGGACTTCAGTGCGTTGGTCGGCCAGCCGACCGGACCCGCGAACGGTTCGGCCTGGGATTCACCGCGGCGCCAGAGTTTCACCTCCGCGAAGCCGCCCGAGGCGAGCGTGTCGTCGGCCGGGTTGAACGCGAGCGCATTGACCAAGTCGAGGTGGGCGTGGCCCGGCGCGTTGGTCGCCAGCGTGGGGTCGGCCAATTCGCCGATCAGCCGGCCGGTCGGGACATGGTGCAGGAACAGGCGGTTGCCGCGGCCGCAGGCGGCGAACTGACCGTCGGCCGACAGCGCGACCGCGTAGATGGCGTTGAACGTGGCGCTGACGGGTTGCCAGGCGATCACCTCCTGCCGGCGCTCCGATTCCTTCGCGCCCTGGTCAATCCACAGCGCCAGCAGGCCGAGCTGTTCCGGAGTCAGGTTGACCGCGTTGACCTTGTTGTCCTTGGGCGGCATCCGCGGCTTCTGCTCGTGGGTGGACAGACGCAGGAGGAGGGATTCGCCCGACTTGCCCGGCACGACGGCCGGACCGCTTTCGCCGCCCTTGAGCAGGTCGCCCGGCGTTTCGAGGAGCAGGTCGGCCTTGGTGGTCGTGCGGTTGTGGCACGGCAGGCAGTTCGCCTGAAGCAGCGGCACGACCTCGCGGTAGAAATCCACGGCGTTGGTGCGCGCCGGCTTGAGGACCGGGATGGTCTTGGGCGCCGCGTCGTCCGCCGCCAACGCCGTCCAAGCGGTCAGCACCCAAGCCAGAGAGCGGAGACGGAACCGGCGACCTCGGCCGCGGAAGGGAACAGGGCTCACTTTTTTTCCTCCGGTTTCGAGGCGGGGTTAACCGTTACGGAGAAAGGCTGCGAAAAGACCATGACCGCGACGTCCTTCGGTTTGGCCCGTTCCTCAGCGGACTTCTTGGCCGCTTCCGCAGCTTTCTTCCGGTCCTCCGCCTTGGGTTTGTCGGCGGTCGCGGCCACGGCCAGCGCGGTGTCCGCCGCCTTCAACTCGGCTTCGGCGGCGGCGAGGGCCTCGGGATTGTTGCGGTATTTGCCACTAACGGAGCCTTGAAGCCAAAGCGTGTGGGTGCCGATGGGCAACTTGGCCTCGGCCAGGTTGAGCTCGAACGTGGCGTTGGTGGCCTTTTCCGCGACGGCAACCTCTTTGGCCTTGTCGAGGGCGGGATGCCCGGCGGGCTTCAGGCTGAAGGCGGCCGGAAAGTCCCCGCGCCGGGTGACGCGCAACGGGACGGCGAGCTTGCCTTCCACGACCGCGGTCAAGGGCTTGGCCTCGGCGGTGGCAACCGTGAGGGGCGCCCACTCCGCGGCGACCGCGGCCACGGGGAAGTCGCGGTGAAGTCGCGCGACGGGATTCTCGTTGTTGTAGTCGGGCACCGGCCAGAGGAGGGAGGCCAGAGGACTGACGGTAGCGAGTTGGTTGGTCCCAACAAAGGCCCGGCCCACGACGGTAGCTTGGCTGAGACCGGTGGCTTCGCTGCTGGCCGTGAGGAGCAGGACGCCGCTGTTCTGCCCGGCGGTGATGCGGGCCGGATGGGTGCTGACACCGGGAGGCAGATTGGTTGCGGTCAGCTCGATGTCGCCGGCAAAGCCGTCGCGGCGGAAGGCCAGCACCCGGAGTGCGATCGTCTGCTCCCGCCGCGCGACCAGCGGGAGGACTTGCACCTGGCGATCCTCGCCGACCCTGGGCGGGGGCAACGGCAACGCGACGAGGCGAAAGTCCGGCGTCTCGCGTCGCACGCTCAGGCGGTAAGGATAGCGCGGCCGGCCGTCACCGAGGTTGAACTGATCCCGGACCACCACGCGGTAGGTGGCGGTCTCCGGCGCCTCAAAGCGCGCCGCGGCGTCGCGGGACGACGTGTTGAACTCACGGTCGCCGAGGTTCAGGTCCGTATCGCCCAGTTCGAGCACGTCGGAATAAAGTGTCTCGCCCTGGTCCCCCTTCGTCGTGCGCTCGCGCTGGACGACTGCGTGCGGGTCCGCGGGAAATCCCAGCCGGTCGGAAAACAGCTCCAACCAGAACACCTCGCCCTTCCGCGCGGGAAACGTGACGCCGCTAAGCCGTCCGCGCGCGGGAAACACCCCGTAGAATTCGGCCGGCGGCGTCACGGGCACCAAGCCGTCGCCGGGCGCCGCCACGACTGCATTGGTCGTCAGCGTGAACAGCAGCGGATCGGCCAGGCCGTTGGTCGTCGGCCAGCGCCACACGAAGGCTTCCGCCGCCAGCGCGGCGGCGGCGGGCTTGCGCAGCAATTCGACCACGTCCGCGAGCGGCGAAGCTGTCGGCGGCGCCACCACCTCCACCGCGACCTGGTCCAATGGCCGGCCATCGACGTCATTCACCGGACCAGGCTGGCCACCGGGCAACCCGCGTCCAAACAGCGTCACGCGGTTCGTCTCGCCGACGCGGAGAACCTGGGGCACGGCAAAGGCGACGCGCGGCGCCGCGGTGAGCCGCAGCCGGAAATGGTAGTCGTCGCCGCCGCGGAAGGTCTGGTCGTGGAGTTTCAGCCGGAAACTGCCGCCGGTCGGGGCGGTGAAGTCCAGCCACTGGCGGCGCCGCGCCACGGCCAATTCGCGGCCGTCGGCGTCAGTTACGGTGAGGTCGGGCACGAGCCGGGAATCCAGTTCCCGCGCCTCAACCCGCACGCCAATTCGCTGCCCGGCAGCGGCCGTGAACCGGAACCACGCCGCCGTGTTCGGATACACCCGGCCGTTCACGACGGTTTCGAGGGGCAATTCGCTCGCACTGGCGGCGGTCGTGTTGGTCGCGGGTGCGGTGAATTCCGGCTGGGTTCCGAGGGCGAGCGGGCGCGGATTGGACAAACCGAAGCGGCCCGCGAAACGGACCTCCACCCGGCTGGGAGGAAGTCCCGCCGGCACGCTGACCTGAAATTGGTCGGCGTGACCGGGCAACGCGGTGGCGGTCACCCGCGGATCGGAGAACCGGAGCCCGACCGGTTCATCGAGATCCGACCCGGCGACCGTGAGCGTGTTCGTCGCGCCCACGGACAGGCCCGGCGGAAAGATCCAGTTCAGCTTGGCCACGGGCAGCTGCGCGGTCGCCGGACTCAACGTCAGCAGGCCCGACGCGACCAGGACTCCGAAACAAAACGGCCGCATGGCTCAGTGATTGAACAGGAATTCCTTGGTGTTGAGCACTGCCCAGAGCGTGTCTTCCCACGCTTCCCGGCGCGCCTTGCCGCGGGTGGCCTCGGTCTCGGCGGCGTCCTTGCCGGGCTTCACCGCCGCGAGTTTCCGCGCCAGGTAGTCGGCGGCGAACTTCACCTCGTCGGGCCGCGCCGGCCGGCCGTAAGCCAGGCGGTAGAGTTCGTCGAGCTTGGCGGCGTCAGGGCGGGCATCGGCCGCGAGACGCGCCGCGCGGCTGCCGTCGGCGCTGAGCTTGGTCTGGATGTCCTTGGAGTTGAGCAGGTGCAGGCTCTGGCTGAGCGAGGCTTCGAGGCTGCGCTCACACTCACAGGCGCTGCTGCTCTCGGGCCGGCCAAACACGGTGAGAAAGTAGCTGCTGGCATTGAAGCTGTTGTCGGGCAGGCAGACGGCGCGGGTGCCCGCCGGCAGCCCGTCGAACTGGCTCTGGCTGCCGGTGATTTGGTTGACCGAATCAAAGAGCACCTCGGCCGGCAGCCGGCGCGGATAGAAACGCGCGAAGTGATGGCGGTCGCGGCCGTTGAATTCGTTGGGTTCGGCGCTGAGCTGATAGGCAGTGCTCCCGGCCAAGGTCCGAACGAGTTCCTTCAGGTCGAAGCCGCTCCGGACAAAGTGGGCGGCCAGCGCGTCGAGCAGTTCCGGGTTCGTGGGCGGATTGGTCTCGCGCAGGTCGTCCTCGGGATCCACGAGGCCGCGCCCGAAGAAGTGTTTCCAGTAACGATTCACGACGGCCTTGGCGAACCAGGGGTTCTTCGGGTCGGTCATCCAGTCCGCGAGGAACTGCCGCGGATCGTCGTCCACGCCCAGGTTGAATGCCGCCTGCGCAAGGCCGGCCGGCTTCACGGGCTGGCCGGTCTTCTTGTTCGTCGCCTGCGCCGCGCCGCGCCGGTGGATGACACTGTCTTCGCCGGGCTGGCTGCCTGACTTGTAGGCCACCTGGGAGAAGGCCGCCCCGAAGCTCCAGTAGTCGGCCTGGCTCCACTTCTCGTAGGGGTGATGGTGGCACTGGGCGCACTGGAGGCGCTGGCCGAGGAAGAGCTGCGAAATGTCCTCCAGCTGCGTCTGCATCGTCCGCACCTGCCGATACCACGCCACCGGCGGGTTGTCGGCGAGATCGCCGGACGCCGTGAGAATCTCGCGCACGAACTGGTCGTAGGGCTTGTTGGCCGCGAGCGAGTCACGGATCCAGCCGTGGAAGGCGTAGGTGCCGCGGGCCTGCTTGGCGTCGCTGCGCTTGTTGCGCAGCAGGGCGGCCCACTTGTTGGCGAAGTAGTCCGCGTAGTCGGTGGTGGCGAGGAGGCGATTGACGGCCTGGGCCCGTTTGTCCGCGGCCGATTCCGCCGCGAAGGCCGCCACTTCGTCGGCCGTCGGCAGGCGGCCCGCCACGTCCAGCGTCACCCGCCGCAGGAACGTAGCGTCGTCCGCGACGGCGCTCGGAGGCATGCCGACCTGCTTGAGCTGCTTGAAGACGAGTTCGTCCACGAAGTTCCGCGCGAGCGGAAGATTTGGGACCGGCGCGCCGAGCGGAATGGTGCCGCGGAACGTGCCCACCTTGTCCTGGTAGCGGACCATCACCGCGAATTCGCCGGGCTGGTTGAAGACCCGGACGCGGCCCAGTTCGTCGGTCTTGGCGAGATCCTTGTCGTTCGGCTCGAACAACGCGCCGCGGGTCACGTCCTCGCTGGAGCCGTCGCTGTAATGCGCCGTCACGACGAGCTGCTGCTCGGAGTTGAGGGCGAGCGTGCGCTCCTTCGGAAACACCTCGACGCGGGCGACCGACGGCGCGTCGGCTTTGCCCACGGGCATGCCCTGGGCAATCCAGCGCACAAGGAGCCGGTAATCGTCGGAACCGGGCTCCAGGCGCTTGCCGCCGCCGTGAGGGAGCTGGGCGGCGCCCTTGGTCAGGAGCAGGCTGCGCTCGGGCGCGGCCGGGAAGAGGCGCCGCCCGCGCGCCTCATGGACCAGATGTTCGTAATCCTCGCCCGGCTCGAAGCCGAGCAGCGAGAGCCGGAAGCCGTTTTGTCCCGCCGCCTTGCCATGGCACCCGCCGCCGTTGCAGCCGTTCTTCGTGAAGATGGGCACGATCTGGTTTGCGAAGTGGATCGGCGCGGACTGGCCGGAGTTGGCGACCGTGACCGGAAAGGTGGCCGTCGCGCCGTCGCCGGCCTTGGCGGTAATCATGGTCTGGCCATCCGCCACGGGCGTGACCCGCCCCGACTTGTCGATGGCGACGAGGCCGGCGGGTTCGGCGGACCACGTCACCTCACGGGTCACGTCGCGATCACCGGCGGTCGCGAGCAACTGCTGGCGGGCGTCCTTGGAGTTGAGGACGAGATTCGTCGCGCCGGAACGGTAGTGCAGCGTGAGCGCGCTCGCGTGCGTGGCAAAGGCAAGGAGGACCAAGGAGCCAAGGCACGAGGCTGCCCGGCGCCCGCCAGCGGTGAGCATTGTCAGCAATGGGATCACGGCGCATTGAAGCATGGCGAAGTCCACCGTGTCGACCGATACCAACGGGCAGGATGGGCGGGTGGGCAGGCCAACATGACGTTGGCCCGAATTGGCCGGGAACCGACCGTCCGTCCCATGACCTGAGTGAGGCCGCGGTTTGCCGCTTGGCGGACAAAAAATGGCGGCCGCTGGGAAGCGGCCGCCTTGGTCGATGGGGAATGGTTGCGCTGCCTGTTCAGGGCTGGCGCCGGCGGAACCATGCCGCCAAGCCGACGCTCAGCACGCCGAAGGCGGCGGCGTATTCGGAGGGTTCCGGAACGGCGGTAAGTCCGGGCGAACCAACCGCGGTGTTGTCGAAGGCCGTGATGGCCCCGTTAACTCCGGCCTCACTGAACAGGGAGATGGCCGTGTTGTTGAGCCCAGCGGTGTTGTCGAAGCTTTGAAACGGACTGACTGCATCACTGGCGCCGAAGGTAACCGAAGCCTGGGGGGATCCGGTGCTGTTGAAGATGTTGATGGCATCGCCACCCGTGCCCAGACCACCCGCGCCGTTGTAGTATCCGAACGCGAAATTTGAAGGTGCCGAAGCGCCGAACCAGGCGCTGGTGAATGCGGCCAACTTGGCCGCCTCGTTGGCGACGGCGACATCAAGGAAGACCACCGACTGCCCCGGCGCAATGCTAGTCACATTCCGCAGGTTTGCCGCCGAACCGAAGGCGTTCGAGTCGTCATCGATCTTCCAGCCCGTGATGTCGACCGCCGAAGCACCGGTGTTGGTCAGTTCAAACCAGTCGACGGTGTAGGAGGAATTGCCGCTGCCCCACGGAGCTACTTCCGTGATGAAGATCTGGGCGAAGGCGGTAGGGGCGCAAACCGTGGCCAGCGCGGCCGCCAGTGCGAGTTGTTTGGAAGGGTATGTTTTCATTTCTGGAGGCTGCAATGTGTCGGAGGAAACAAGGGGTTTGGTGACGGAAACTCAGGGAGATGAGGTCGCAGGGATAGGCCGGTTGCGCCGGCGGACGATCCCGTAGGCCAAGGCTGCGAGGCCGGCCAGCACCGCATATTCTTCGGGCTCGGGGACGGCGGCGAATCCCGGTGAGCCGATTGCCGTGCCGTCGGCCGAGGTGAATGCCTGATTCACGCCCGCCACGCTGAACTCGGAAAAGGTGACACCGTTCAGCCCGGTTGAATTGTCAAAGGTCTCCTGGGGGCTGCGAGACTGATATGAGAGGAAGGTGATGTCCGCCCGGAGAGTTCCCGTGTGGTCGTAGATGTTCACCGTGTCCCCGCCCACGGCCAGACTGACGCCGGGGCCGCCGTAAAAGCCCACGGTCAAGCCCGGCGGCACCGCCGATCCGAACCACGACGACTTGAAGTTGCTGCCAATCGCGAGGTCATTCACCGCCGTTGCCGCACCTTCCAGGAAGATCACCGATTGGCCGGGCGCGATGCTGGTGACACCCCGGAGTTCAGCCCCCAGGGCAAAGGAGTAGGAATCATCGTCCATTCGCCAGCCGGTGAGGTCCACCGCTGAGGCACCCGCGTTGGTCAGCTCAAACCAGTCCGCGCCGTAGGGCGAAACGCTGCCCCAAGGAACGATTTCGGTGACGAACAGGCTGGCCGCGGCCTCCGGGGCATTGACGCCCAGCAGCGCCGCGGCGACGAGGATTCCCTTGACGATATGACCCATGATGCAAGCCGGGGTTGACTTCGATTATTTCCGTGGCTGGTTCAGGCCCGACGCTGCCGGCGAAGGATGCCGAAGGCCAAGGCTCCGATGCCGACCACCATCGCGTAGTGTTCGGGTTCAGGAACCGGCGCGTAAACCCAGAGTTGCGGGTGGGTCAGGTCGCTGTCGTTGGCGGCGCCCCCAAGCTCGCTGACCACGTAAATGTTGCCTGCGGAATCCATCGCGACGCCTTCGTGCTGCGGCGGGATGCCGAGATCGAGGGTGCCGATGATGTTGCCGGAGCGGTCCACGTGGACGAGGCGCCCATTTTCCTGGCTCAATACCAGAAGATGTCCGTATTGGGGCGACTCGCTCGGCAGCACGTTGGAGAGCGAGTAGACGTCCGCGATGTCGGTGACACCCAGGAGCGCGGGGTCGAACAGATTCACCGAATTCACCGTCGAGGCCGAACCATTGCTGGCCGTGCCGTTGGAGAAATCCATCGTGGTCTGGAAGATGCCCATCGGATTGAGCTCCTTCACGCCGATGAAGCCGCCGCTGAAGGGGTCGTAGGACATGCCTTCAATGCCGACATTTCCGATCGTGGTCCCGAGCTTGACGGGAGTGCCCTCGGCGATCCCGAGCGTCGTGTTGGGGGCGTAGGTGAAGAGGCTCGCCACCCGGGTCCGCTCCTCGATTATGACAAACTTGCCGGCGTTGGGGCCGCCTGAGATGTAGACGATGCCTTCCGGATCATCGAAATAGCGGCCACGGGGCTTGGTGGCATCGGCCGCCAAGGTCATCGAATCGATCAGGGCGCCGGTCTTCGAAACTTGGACGACCGAGGTGCCGCCGTCGCCCACCACGAACAGAGTGCCGGTGGCCGTATTGAACGTCACCGCGGACGCCTCCTGCGCCAGCAGGCTGCCTGACGGCGCCGGATCGCGGCTGGGCTCCGGAAGGTCATAGCGGCCGACCTGGACGTATTGGGACAAATTCAGGGTGAACGACTGGGCGGCCGCGGGCAGAATGCTGAGGGCAACGGCCGCTACGGCGAGACGAAGGTTGGAATTCATGGGGTTGGCAACTGTGGTCAATCCTGGCCAAAACCGACGAACCTACGCCCTTCAGGACCGGATGGACACGGCACCGCCGAGTCCAGTCCACCGGGTCGCGGGTGGTCGTCGCGCAATTGGCTTCATGAAGTCTCCCCGGCCGACTGGGGTGCGCCAATATGTATAGTTCAACGATTTGGCAACGGCCGCGTTGCGGAAGGGTTAACTGCCGCCGGGCCAAGGTCGTCGAGGGATTCTACGTGTGGCTGGAGTCGAAGGAGGTGCTCCGCGCTGAATCTCCGCCGGAACCACTCGGATCAACCCACCAGTTCCCGCATCGGCTGGCAGCCGTCAGGCACCAGAAACTGGGGACGGCCGGTCAGGTCCGGAATGGTCGTCTTGTTCACGTCGATGCCGAGGTTCTGGTAAAGCGTGGCGAAGACCTCGCCAAACTGCACTGGGCGTTCGCTGGGTTCGCCACCGAGGCGGTCCGTGGCGCCGATGACTTGGCCAACCTTCATGCCGCCGCCGGCCAGCACGGCGCAGTTCGCGCGCGGCCAGTGATCGCGGCCGCCATCCTTGTTCACCGTCGGCGAGCGGCCGAACTCGCCCCAGCAGATGACGCTCACGTCCTTTTCCAAGCCACGGTCATGCAGGTCGGCGATCAGCGCGCTGAGGGCCTGGTCGAGCAAGGGGAGATCGTTGCGGGCGTTGCCGAAGTTGTTGCCGTGGTAATCCCAGAAGCCGTAGGCGACCGTCACGAAGCGCGCCCCGGCCTCGACCAGGCGGCGGGCGATGAGGAACTGCTCGTTCAGCATTGGCGCGGCATCGCCGTGGACCTTCGCGTCGCCCTTGCCGTAACGCTCGCGGAGGACGGCGGATTCCTTCTCCACGTTCAGTGCTTCCAGCAGGCGGCTGGAGGTCAGCATGCCGAACGCCTGTTCGTTGAAGCCGTCCAGGCCCGCCATCAGGCCGCTGGAATCCACGTCGCGGCGGAAGCGGTCGAACGAGGCCAGCAACGCGCGGCGGTCGGCGAGGCGCTCGGTGGTGATGCCGTTGAGCACCATGTCGGACTTGGCGTCGGCGGCCGGCCGGAAGGCGTCGTGCGACACGCCCGCGTAACCGGCGTTCGCGGCGTTGTAGGGCCGATGCTGCATCCGCGGTTCGAGTCCCACGAAGGCGGGCACCGCCGGATCTGCCGCGCCAAGCACGCGCGAAACCGTGGCGCCGAACGTGGGCCAACCGCCGGGCGGCTGCTGGCTCTTGCGCCGGCCGGTCTGGCACATGAAGTCGGAGTGGTCATCAATCGCGTCGCTGATGGAGCGGATGACGGCGTAGCGATGGGCCTGCTTCGCGAGCAACGGCAGGTGTTCGCAGACCTGGAAACCCGGCACCGTGGTCGGGATCGGTTTGAACTCGCCGCGTATCTCGGCCGGCGCGTCGAGCTTGAGGTCGAAGGTGTCCTGATGCGGCGGCCCGCCCGGCAGGTAGATCATGATCACCGCTTTGTGCCCGGAGCGCAGTCCCGAGGCGGCCTCGGCGCGAAGCAACTGCGGCAACGCCAACCCGCCCATGCCGAGCGCGCCGATGCGCAGGAAGTTCCGGCGCGAAAGCCCGTCGCAAAAGCGGCTAGATGGTCCGGGGATAGTGAGCATGTTTTTGAACAGCGAAGACGCGAAGACGCGAAGAAGGGGAACTAGGATTTGGGAATGTTAAGTATTCGTCGGAGGCCGTTCTTCAGGAGGGCGGAGTTGAAGTTGATGAGCAAGCCAAGCGGGAGGTTTAGCAGCTTCAGGTAGGTGATGACTTGGGCCCGGTGAATCGGCTGCAGATCGTCCACGGCTTTGAGCTCAATCAGAAGTTTGCCATCAATCACGACATCGGCGCGGAAGCCGACCTCGACCAGCCTGCCTTTGTAGTTCAGGGGCACCGTAACTTGCCGCTGATGTCGAATCCCTCGGAGTTCCAATTCGTGGGCGAAGCAAGCCTCGTAGGCGCTCTCCAGCAATCCCGGCCCGAGCTGCCGATGCACTTCCAATGCAGCATCCACGGAAATGGTCGCCAACGCCTCGATCTCTTGCGGAATGACAACCTTGTCTGGCGGCGTTTCGATCATCTTCGCGCCTTCGCGTCTTCGCTGTTCAAGCCTGCTATCATCCCACCAACTCCTTCATCGGCTGCACGCCGGGGTCCACGAGGAACTGCGGGCGGCCGGTTAGGTCGGGGACGGTGACCTTGTTCACGTCGAGGCCGAGCGCGTGGTAGATCGTGGCGTGGACTTCGCCGAAAGTCGTCGGGCGTGACGCCGCTTCGCCGCCCAGCCGGTCGGTGGAGCCGATCACCTGTCCGTGCTTCATCCCGCCGCCGGCGAGCAGCGCGAAGTTCACCCGCGGCCAATGGTCACGGCCGCCGTCCTTGTTGATCGTGGGCGTGCGGCCGAACTCGCCGGCGACGAGCACGGTCACGTCCTTGTCGAGGCCACGGTCGTGCAGGTCGGTGATGAGCGCGCTCAGGCCCTGATCGAGCAGCGGCAAGTCCTGCCGGAGCGCGCCGAAGTTGTCGCCGTGATGATCCCAGCGGCTGAAGGCGAGCGTCACGCAGCGGGCGCCGGCTTCGACGAGGCGGCGCGCGACGAGGAATTGCTCCATCAGCTTCGGGCCGCCGTCGTCGCGATTGCGCGGGTCGCCCTTGCCGTAGCGTTCCACGAGCTTCGGGTCTTCGTTCTTCAGGTCGAGCGCGGCGACGAGCTTGCTGGAAGTCAGGATGCCGAAGGCCTGCTGCGTGTAGGCGTCGAGGCCGGCGATCTGGCCGCTGGAATCCACGTCGCGGCGGAAACCATCGAGCGAAGCCAGCAGCGAACGCCGGTCGGCCAGGCGGTCGAGCGTGATGCCATTGAGCACCATGTCGTCCTTGCCGCCGCCCTTGTTGATCTCAAAGGGCGCATGGGCGGCACCGAGGTAGCCGGCCACGCCATTATCCGACCAGGGAACGTGACCCATCTTCGGCGCGAGGCCGACGAAGGCGGGAATCGACGGATCGCCGGAGCCCTGGAGCTTGGCGAGGAGTGAGCCCATCGAAGGCCAGCCGCCGGGCGGTTGGTTGCGGTTGAGTCGGCCGGTGTAGGTCTGGAACGCCTCGTGGCGGTCTTCCATCCCGACGATCGAGCGGATGACCGTGCACTTGTCCATGACCTGCGCGACGCGGGGCAGGTGCTCGCAGATCTGGATGCCCGGGACGTTGGTGGAGATGGGCTTGAACTCGCCGCGGATCTCGGCCGGGGCGTCCAGCTTCAGGTCGAACATGTCCTGATGGCTCGCGCCGCCCGGCAGGAAGATCAGGATGACGGCCTTGTGCTGGTTGCCGGCGGAACGGATGCCGCTGGCCGCCTCGGCCCGGAGCAACTGGGGCAACGCCAAGCCGCCCATGCCCAGCGCACCGATTTTCAGGAAGTTGCGCCGCGACACGCCGTCGCAGTAGCCGCAGCCAACTGGCTTGGGTCCAAGTAGGGTCAACATAGGCTATGCTGAGGCACGATTTCCGGGGTGATTCTTCTCGTCATTTTGTGCCCTCGGTCCCGGTTGGACGCAAGCGTGGGGGTGGTAATTTTTGGCCCGGGGCGGGGGGCGGCGAAACGGGCCACGTCTTCTCATCGCGGCCAGCGGGGCTGGTTCGCGCGGTAGCGGCGGGCGTAAGTCCGTGGGCGCGCCGGTCGGCACGGCGTGCCTGCCACCGACTGACGTCGGCAGCCGACACCGGGGCTCTGACTGCCGGCTCAGCCACGACGAAGCGGTGCGCTCCGGCGAAACGGAGATCCAAACTTGTCGCTGGCATCGGCGGCCGGGCTGGGTAGCCTGCCGGGCAATTCCATCTGACAGCAGTCCGCGAACACGCTCTGCCCAACCCCAAAATGTCCCTGTCCATGAACCCCTCCGTCACCTGCCGGCGCCCGTCCTGCCGGGCTGGTTTCACCCTGATCGAGTTGCTGGTCGTGATCGCGATCATCGCGATCCTGGCCGGAATGCTCCTGCCGGCGCTGAGCCGCGCCAAGGCGAAGGGCGAGGTCACCGCCTGCCTCAACAACAACAAGCAGATGGCGCTGCTGATGCGCTTCTACACCGACGAGAACAACGAGGTGTATCCGGGCCATCGGAACGGCAATCTGCCCGGGTTTCCCGGCGGAACGGTCATCCTGACCAACTGGTGGGGCGTGACGATCCAGGGGTATCGGCCGACGATCACGAACATCTTCCGTTGCCCCAGCCTGAAGGCCAAGCGTCTCGACAACGGCGTCGCCTGGAGCTGGAGGTTTGACTCCCACATGGTCGGCTACGGCATGAACGCCTTCTTCCTCGGCCGTTATCCCTATGACCGGGAAACGGTCACGCTCGGCGGCATCAGGTTCGAAACTGCGCCCTGGTTCAAGCGCACCGCGATCATCAACCCGTCCCGGACGATGGAGATCGGCGAATCCATGCCGACCTCGAACCGGGAGTGGAGCAGCAGCCTGTGGTGGCCTTCGTCGTGCATGGACGCCAAGGCCTCCACCACGAAAGGCTACGAAGGTGTCGATTTCCTTCGCCACAAGACCGGGGGCACGACCAGTTTCGCCGACGGCCATTCGGAGGTCCGCAAGGACAAGCAAATCAACCCGCCGGCCGACCCCATCAGCGGCAACGTCAAGGCGCTGGTAAACTCCGAGTTCTGGGACCCGCTCAACCGGGGCGGCCGGTAGTCGGTGTCGGGCAGGGGACTACTTTTTCGCCTCTTCCTTCCGCCGGACCCATTGACCCTTCTCCTGGCCGTCGAGCTGCGCCCGCACGCTTTCGGCGCGAGTGGCGATGAACCGCTTGAGCTGCCAAGCCGGCTGCTGTGGGCCGAACGGGTCGCCAGCGCTGGGCAGGTCCACGATGGTGGAGGAGATGGCGCGTTCCAACTTGGCCAGGCGATTGGTGGACCATTCCGCCGCCAGCGGGCGGAAGATGGCCCCGAGTTCGTCCACCCGCCGGTTCAGGCGTTCCGGAATGAAGGCGGTGGCCAACTGGCGCTCCAATTCGGCCCGGTAGCGTTTGCGGAATTCCTCCACCGTGAAGACGCGCGCAATGAACCGGTTCGGCTCCACCCAGGGGTGCCAGATGTCGAGGCGCATGCGCTGCTCGGGTGTGCCCATCATCGGAAATTCGCCCCAAGCGTGGTCCAGGTCCCACGGGATGAAGGCGAACTTCTTCGCGTCGGCGTCCAGCGACATCAGGTAATTCTGTCCCTGGCCCATCAGGCTGTCGAAGTTGGCCAGCAGGGATTCGGCCGCGAGGAACCGCGCGACGGCGTCGAGGTCGAGGAACTCCCCGAGCCGGGCGGCGAATTCCGCGTCGGTCCCGCGGGTGTGGAACTGGGCGAATTCGATGACCCTTTGGCGCTGCTCCGCGGTGGTCTTGGACTTGGGATCGTAAACGCCGTGATAGTTGGTCCAGTCGGCGCCGAGATCCTCGAACAGCGCGTAGGTGACGGGCTTGAACAGCGCGACGCCCTTGCGGCCATACTGTTCCCGGGCCCACTCGGAGTCGGGATTTTCCACCATCACATACGGCCCGAGCAGGCGGTTGGTTTCCTGGCCGGCGATGCTGAGGAAAAGGCGGGCGAAGGCGGTGCGCGGCGCCGGGTTGCCAACGTCGCGGTGAAACTCGTAGGCGAGCGAATCGCTCAGGCAGGTGTAGTCGGCGCTGAGGTTGCCGAAATTGAACGTGCTGCGCCCGGCGAACTTCTGGTCCTTCACATTCCGTTCGAGGTCCACCTTCATGGACTTCCGGTAGCCATTGATCGCGGCGAGGAACGTCCCGTTGCCCTTGAACCGGACGCCGACGTTGGTGAAGGCGCGTCCGCCGAACTCCAGGTCGGCCGCGGACCAGGGGAAATCAAAGCCGAGCGTGCCGGCCAAGCCGTTGCGGGAGGAATTGGTGTTCCGGAGCGCCACGGTGCCGTCTTCCTTCAGCCAGCTCGGCACGGTGGGGACCCGCTTGTAATGGATCTGCTCCCACTGGGCGGCGGTGAACTGGAAATGCAGGTTCCAGATGTTCGACGGCCGGTAGAGATCACCGGCGGTCGTCACGTTGGCGGCACTGGCCAGCGGGCCCTGGTAAACTGCCTTGATCCCGGGGTGGCCGGGTTGGTCTTCCGGTGACGTCGGACCGAAAGTCATCAGCTTCTCCATCGCCCACGCCTGGAAGCGCGGCACCTTGTTGAAGGCGACCACCACGCTCACGACAAGCAGGACCAAGCCGAGGAACAACGCGCCGCCGGTGAGCAGGGCAATGACGAGCCAACGCTTCCAGCCGCGCGCGGGCAGCCAGCGAAAAAGGGAACGCACGCCGCGTGTGTTACGGAATGGTGACGGCGGGGACAAGTTTGGAATCCCGCCGGGGCCGGGAACGGACTGCATGGCCACCAACACCCGACGCGGACGATTGGGTTTCAATCGGGCCGGAGATTTTCGGCGCCGCCGGGACTTTGGCCTTCCCGAACTCCGTGGCTCCCGAACATGCTCCGTGTGCGTAGCATCCCATGAGTTCCCAATCTGATCCCGGCTTTGCGTGGTGGCGGTTGCTGAACCGTTACCAGTGGTTTGTCCTCGTCGTCGCGGCGTTGGGCTGGCTGCTGGACTGCATGGACCAGCAGCTCTTCAACCTCGCCCGCGTGCCGGCGATGCGGGACCTGCTGAAAGCGACACTCGGCCAGACCCCGACACCGGCGCAGGTCGGTGAATTTGCCGGCTACTCGACCGCGATCTTCCTGCTCGGCTGGGCTTCGGGTGGGCTGGTCTTCGGTGTGCTCGGCGACCGCTGGGGCCGGGCCAAGACGATGCTGCTGACCATTCTGCTTTACTCCGGTTGCACCGGGCTCAGCGCCTTTTCGACCGCGTTCTGGGATTTTGCGCTTTACCGCTTCCTGACCGGCCTGGGCGTCGGCGGCGAATTTGCCGTGGGCGTCGCATTGGTCGCCGAGGTGATGCCCGACAAGGCGCGGCCCTACGCGCTCAGCCTGCTCCAGGCGTTGTCCACGGTGGGTAACGTCGCCGCCGCCGTGACCAGCATCACGCTGGGGCACCTGGAGGAATCCGGCGTCCTGGGCAGACTGGCCGGCTGGCCGGCCTGGCGCTGGATGTTCGTGGTGGGCGCGCTGCCCGCCATCTTGGTCGTGGTAATCCGCCGGGGCCTGAAGGAACCCGAACGCTGGGTCGAAATGCGCAAGAATCCGGAAATGCGGAAGAAGATGGGCGACTACGGCGAACTGTTCGGCAACCCGAACTGGCGCGTTCCCGCCAGCATCGCCGGCGTGCTGCTCTTCACCGGCATCATGATCGCCTTCCTCGGGCCGGCGGCCTGGGACAAGCGAACCATCGTCTTTGGCTTCGCGCTGGCGGCCTTGGGGGCCGGCCTGTGGACCGTCTACGGCGGCGGGGGCGACACCCGTTATCGCGGCCGCGCCGTCGTGGGTCTGCTGCTCGCGCTCAGCGGCGTCATCGGCGTGTGGGGCATCGCCTTCTTCAGCT
The DNA here is from genome assembly GCA_044339945.1 of Kapaibacterium sp. (SeqCode). Taxonomy (GTDB): domain Bacteria; phylum Verrucomicrobiota; class Verrucomicrobiia; order Limisphaerales; family UBA9464; genus CAIWAH01. The sequence continues at coordinate 3,249 of JBIIUN010000017.1, read as the reverse complement.
TCGACCTCGTGCGGGAAGTGCTCGGCGCGAAGTTCAAGGCCGACGGCATGGATCCGAAGCTGATTCCCGGCATGCTGACCAAGTGGGCCGGCATCACCTCGATGGTGCAGAACGTGGCCGCCTTCTTCGGCATCTACGCCTACGGTTTGGTGGCCCAGCGGTTCGGGCGTAAGCCGGCGTTCGCGATCAGCCTAGTCTCGGCCATGGTCTGCACGGCGACCACCTTCTGGTTCCTGCGCGACTTCAAGCACATCTTCATCCTCGTGCCGCTGATGGGCTTCGCGACGCTCTCGGTGTTCGGTGGCTACGCGATCTATTTCCCGGAATTGTTCCCCACGCGCCTGCGGAGCACCGGCACCAGCTTCTGCTACAACGTCGGCCGCTTCGTCGCCGCCGCCGGCCCGGCCGCGCTCGGCATCCTCACCTGCGTGGTTTACAAGGATTCCGGCGCGCCGCTGCGCTACGCCGGCATCACGATGTGCGCGGTTTACCTGATCGGCCTGATTGCGCTGCCGTTCGCTCCGGAGACCAAGGGCCAGCCGTTGCCCGAGGAAGAGGGCAGCCCGGCGCATTGAGCCGGGCGGAATCTTCGCGGGCGCAAAGTTGCCACCGGCAAGGCTGTCGCCTAATCCTTCGGGACTTATGGCCGCCGCTGATACGCGCATTCCCGTCACCGTGCTCACCGGGTTCCTCGGAGCCGGCAAGACGACCCTGTTGAACCGGATCCTCACCGAGAAGCACGGCCAGCGCATCGCCGTGATCGAGAACGAATTCGGCGAACTCGGCATCGACAACGAGTTGGTCATCCAGGCCGACGAGGAAATCTTCGAGATGAACAACGGGTGCATCTGCTGCACCGTGCGCGGCGACCTCATCCGCATCCTGGGCCAGTTGCTTAAGCGCCGGGACAAGTTCGATTACATCCTCGTCGAGACGACCGGCCTCGCCGATCCAGGCCCGGTGGCGCAGACGTTCTTCAGCGACGAGGAGATCAAGGAAGCCTTCCGCCTCGACGGCATCGTGACCGTGGTGGACGCGAAGCACATTTCCCTCCACCTCGGCGACGCGCCCGAGGCCAAGGAGCAGATCGCCTTCGCCGACCGCATCCTGCTCAATAAATGCGACCTCGTGGGCGAAGCCGAGCTGACGGAGCTTGAGACCCGGATCCACCACATTAACGCCGTTGCGCAGGTCCACCGCACGACCAAGTCGGCGCTGCCGGTGAATCAGGTCATCAACATCCACGCCTTCGACCTCGACCATAAGCTCACGCTCGACGGCGATTTCCTGGAGAAGGAACTGCCCTTCGAATGGTCCGGTGCCTACCACCTCGATGCCGGGGAGCACATCCTGCGGCTGGAGAGCGGTCCCGATCCGATGATGGGCGTCGTGCTGCTGCAATTGGACGCCCACGAGCACGGCCATGCGCACGGTGAACACGCCCACGAGCACGAGCACGGCAAGTGCGACCACAACCATGACCACGAGCACGGCGCGGAACACGGCCACGACCATGATCATGACCACGGCGACGGTCACCACTGCTCCGGCGGCCTGCACGGCGCCTTGCACGAGGCCGAGGAGATTGCCGAGGAAGTCTTTGGCAAGATCGCAACGTCCGTCCGCAACGGCGGTTCCCTGAAGCCGGGCAAGACGCTCTACAAGCTGATGCTGGGCGAAGATGCCACGAGCGTCCGCGTGCAGATTCCCGCCCACGGCAACTACGCCCTGTTCACCCAGCACGGCCTCGGTGAGTTCAACGGCCAGTTGCTCAAGGGCGACGTGGCCATCGAACCCGAACACGTCCACGAACACGGCGGCCACCATCATGATCATGAGCACGACGAATCCGTCACCAGCGTCGGCATCGAGGAAAAGCGCGAGCTCGACCCCAAGCGCCTGAACTCCTGGCTCAGCGAACTGCTCCAGACCAAGGGACAGGACATCTTCCGCATGAAGGGCATCCTGAACCTCAAGGGGCAGACCCGGCGGTTTGTGTTCCAGGGCGTCCATATGCTGTTCGAAGGTCAGCCCGACCGCGAATGGAAGGCCGACGAAACCCGCAAGAGCCAGCTCGTGTTCATCGGCCGTAACCTCGATCGCGAGGCGCTGAACGCGGGCTTCCGCCGCTGTTTGGCCTGATTCGGGCCGGCTCCGCCCGGCGCCACTGCCGGGGAACCGGCGGTTACGCGGCCAGCATCTCCGTCACCGCTGCCTGCAAGTCGGGCAGCGTGAATGGCTTTTCCAGAGTCCGGTTGGCGCCCAGGATGCCTGCCATGCGCAGATAGGTGGAGGCGCCGACCTGCCCGCCGCCGGAGATGACCAGCACCTTGAGGTCCTTCCGCCGCTTGCGGAGTTCCACGAGGGTCTCGATGCCGTCCTTGCCGGCCATCACCACGTCGGTGATCACGAGGTCCACCTGGCCGACCGCGTCGAATTGGGCGAGCGCCTCGTTGCCGTCGGCGGCCTCGCAGATGGTGTGGCCAAGGGAAGTCAGTCCCAGCCGCACGACGCGGCGGATGCTGGGCTCATCATCAACGACCAAAATCTTTGCCATACTCCCCTTGCAGACTCAGGAAACGCCGCAGAGCGGACTTGAGGCCTCCGGCAGTGTCAAGCCGCCGGGGCAGGCACTTTCGGCCTGCGGACGGCCCGTTTGGGGTCGCAAGATAGGCTGGGCGACGGCTAGGCTTCCGCCGTGACCTTCCGCCGTCTCGTTCAAGCCGTGGTTCATGGGTGGTTCATCACCGCTTCCCTGCTTTCGGCAGAATTCCCCAAACCCTTCAGTTCCGAAACGCGGGGCGGGCTCATTACCGCCGCCGAGGCCGCCGCCACGTTCCAGCTCCCGCCGGGTTTCAAGGTGTCGGTCTTCGCCAGCGAGCCGGACCTGAACCAGCCGATCGCGATGGCCTTCGACCCGCGCGGACGCCTCTGGGTGGCCGAGAACTACACCTATGCGGAGGCGGGGGTGAACTTCGCCACGAACCTCAACGACCGCGTCCTGATCTTCGAGGACGAGAACCAGGACGGCCGGTTCGATAAACGCACCGTCTTCTGGGATCAGGCCAAGATACTCACCAGCGTCGAGGTCGGCCTCGGCGGAGTCTTTGTGCTCTGCCCGCCCAAGCTCCTGTTCCTCGCCGACCGCAACGGCGACGACCGGCCCGACGGCGAACCGGAGGTCCTGCTCGACGGTTTCACGACCACCGGCGGCAATCGCCATACCTTCGCCAACGGACTCAAGTGGGC
>JBIIUN010000262.1:0-7232 GCA_044339945.1 Kapaibacterium sp. (SeqCode) | reverse complement strand
TTCGATGTTCTCGGCGGCGGTGAGCGTGGGCAGCAGGTGGAAGAACTGGAAGATGGTCCCCAGCCGGCGCCGACGGACTTCCGCCAAGGCATCCGCGTCGAGCCGATCCAGCCGTTGGTCGCCGAGGAAGATTTCGCCGGTATCGGGCCGGTCCACGCCACCAAGGCAATTGAGCAACGTGGTCTTGCCGCTGCCGGAAGGTCCCGTCAGCGCGAGCCGCTGGCCTGCGCGCAGCTCCAGCGAAACCCCGCGCAGGACGGCCCGGCCCGCGTAGGCCTTGTGCAGGCCGTGCACGCGCAGCAAGGCGGCGCCGGATTGGACGGATGATCCCATGAGCGCTGCGAAGTCAGCCCACGGCCGCGGAATGTCAACCAACGGCTCGTCAGGCGGCGCCGGTTCGGGGCGGAACGGCGGTGCGCAGGCACTTCCCGACCAGCCTTGGGCAACATCCGGGTGGCCGGGCTGGATTCGTTTGATGGCCAATGGCGTCCACGCCGTCCGTAGTCCCACGCCACCGGTGGACTTTGTCCCCGTCGGCGATACGGTCTCACGCATCTGCCACTGAATATGTTCCGGTCCGACCCTGATACCCGCCCGTTGGTGCGCGCCGTGGTTTTGGCGTTGGCGACGCTCGCCTTCCCGACGCTGGCGTCTGCCGCCGACATCCAGTTCAACCGCGACATCCGGCCCATTCTCTCGGAGAACTGCACCGCGTGTCACGGGCCCGACCCGGGCGCGCGCAAGGCGGCGATGCGGCTCGACACCAAGGAAGGACTGTTCAAGGAAACCAAAAACGAGGGGCCGGTGGTCGTGCCCGGCAAGCCCGAGCAAAGCGCGCTCTGGAAACGCATCGTGACGACTGACCCGGACGAGGTGATGCCGCCGCCGAAGTCACACAAGACGATCAAGCCGGAGCAACGCGAACTGCTGAAGCAATGGATCGTGGCCGGCGCCCAATGGCAGCCGCACTGGGCCTTCCTCAAGCCCGAGCGTCCGCCCGTCCCGGCCAAGGTGAAGGTGGCCGGCTCCAAGTTCAAAGTCCGCAACCCGATCGACGCCTTCGTGGGCGCCAAGCTGGCCGAGAAGGGGTTGAAGCCGAATCCCGAGGCGGATCGGCGCACGCTGGCCCGGCGCCTGGCGCTGGACCTGACGGGCCTGCCGCCGAAGCCGGCGGACGTCGAGGCGTTCGTCCAGGACAAGTCGCCCGGCTACTACGAGAGCTACGTGAAGCGGTTGATGGATTCGCCGCAGTGGGGCGAGCACCGCGGCCGTTACTGGCTCGACGCCGCGCGTTACGCCGACACGCACGGGCTGCACTTCGACAACTATCGCGAGATGTGGCCTTACCGCGACTGGGTGATCCGCGCCTTCAATCGGAACCAGCCGTTCGACCGGTTCGTGACTGAGCAGATTGCCGGTGACCTGCTGGAGAACCCGACCGACGAGCAGCTCGTGGCCACCGGCTTCCACCGGTGCAACATGACCACCAACGAGGGCGGCACCATCGAGGAGGAGAATCTTTCAATCTACGCCAACGACCGTGTCAGCACGACCGGCTGGGTTTTCCTGGGCCTGACCGCGAACTGCGCCGCCTGCCACGACCACAAGTTCGACCCGATCAGCCAGCGGGATTTCTATTCCATGGCCGCGTTCTTCCGGAACACGACCCAGAACGGCTTCGATGGCAACGTGAAGGACGGTCGCAACGCGGCGATCACCGTGGTCACCGACCCGGATGACAACGCGCGCTGGAACGAGCTGCCCGCGCTGACCAAGGCCGCCAAGGCCAAGGTCGAGCAGCGCAAACAGGCCGCCGGTCCGGACTTTGAGAAGTGGGCGGCGGGCGCCCAGGCGGGCGGCTTTAAGGTGCCCACCGATGGTCTGGCGTTGCACGCACCGCTCAATGAGGGCGCCGGTGACGAGATTTCCGCCGGTGGCCGGCGTTTCAAGGCGGCCGGTGCGGTTGAGTGGAAGCCCGACGGCAAACTGGGCCCGGCCCCGTTGATCAAGGCGGGCAAGACCTTTGACCTGGGCAATGTCGGCGACTTCGAGCGCAGCCAGCCGTTCAGCTATGGCGCCTGGGTGAAGGCGCCCGGCGGTCGTTACGAATCCGCGCTGGCCCGCATGGACCAAGGGAACGAGTTCCGCGGCTGGGACCTGTTTACGCACGACCGGAACTGGGCCATCCATTTCGTCAACCGGTGGCCGGAAAACGCCCTGAAAGTGGTCACGACCGACAACCCGCTGAAGCCGGGCGAATGGCAGCATGTGTTCGTGACCTACGACGGCTCCAGCAAGGCGGCCGGCGTGAAGCTGTTTGTCAACGGGGCCGAGGTGAAGACCAAGGCTGAGGTGGACCAGCTTTCCGATACCATCCGCACTGACGTGACGCTGCGGGTGGGCCAACGGAGCAAGGACCAGGTGCTGAACGACGGCCAGGTCCAGGACGTGCGGATTTACTCCCGCACCTTGACCGCCGCCGAGGTGAAATCGCTCGCCACCGATGGGGTGCCGCAGGCCTTGTTGGCCGTGGCGGCAGATCAGCGGACCGACGCGCAGAAGCAGAGCCTGCTCAACCATTACCTCACGACGGTGGACCAGTCGTTCCAGGCGGCGACCCAGTTGGTGGCGAGCTTGGAACAGGAGCGGGAGACGATCCGGAAGAAGTATCCCGTCACCCACATCCAGCGGGAGAAGGAAGGCGCCATGCCGATGGCCAACCTCCTGTTCCGCGGCCAATACGACCAGAAGCGCGACCAACTGGTGGCCGCTGTCCCGGCCGCCCTGAACCCGCTGCCGCCTGGCGCCCCGACCAGCCGCCTGGGCCTCGCCCAGTGGCTGGTCGCCGCCGAGAATCCGCTGCTGGCCCGGGTCACCGTAAACCGCTTCTGGCAGGAAGTGTTCGGGGTTGGCCTGGTCAAGTCGGTGGACGACTTCGGCATCATGGGCGAATCCCCGACGCACCCGGAACTCCTCGACTGGCTGGCGGTTGAGTTCCGCGAGAGCGGCTGGGACGTGAAACACCTGTTCCGGCTCATGGTCACCTCGTCGGCTTACCGGCAGAACGCAACGACGACCCCGGAGAAGCTGGAGAAAGATCCCGGCAACCGGCTGCTCAGCCGCGGCCCGCGGTTCCGCATGGATGCCGAGATGGTTCGCGACTACGCCCTCGCCGCCAGCGGCCTGCTGGTCCCCAAGGTCGGTGGCCCGAGCGTGAAGCCGTATCAGCCCGACGGCGTGTGGGAAGCCGTGGCGATGCCCGAGAGCGACACCAAGAAATACCAGCGAGACTCCGGTGACGCCCTCTACCGGCGCTCCATGTATACCTTCTGGAAACGCGCCGCGCCCCCCGCGTCGATGGACCTTTTCAACGCGCCCAGCCGCGAGGTGTCCTGCACCCGCCGCGAGCGCACCAACACGCCGCTCCAGGCCCTGGCGACGCTCAACGATCCGCAGTTCGTCGAGGCGGCCCGGCACCTGGCCGAACAGGCGCTTCAGCAAACCAAGGGAGACACCAACAAGGCGGTCGAGTTCATCGCGCAACGCGTGGTGGCCCGACCGTTGAGCGCCAAGGAAAAATCCCTGGTGAAGCAAAGCTTGGGCGAGCTGATGGGCTTCTACACGCAGCAACCGGACGAAGCGAAGAAGCTGGTAGCCGTCGGCGATTCCAAACCAGCGGAGGGACTCCCGGCCCCGCAGCTCGCGGCCATGACCATGGTGGCGAACCAACTGCTGAACCTCGATGAGGTCCTGAACAAGTAAGCCGCGCTACCGATTCCAACTTCCGACATCACGCCCGCCATGAACCTCTTCGACGATTACCGCACGCTTGAAACCCGCCGGCAGTTCTTTGCCCGCGGCAAGAATGCCCTGGGCTATGCCGCCCTCAGCACGTTGCTGGGACGCCAGTTCGCCAGCCTCGGCGCGGAACCCGCCGCTGCCGGCGGTCTGACACCCAATGCCCATGGCCTGCCGCATTTCGCGCCCAAGGCCAAGCGGGTCATCTACCTGCACATGGTCGGCGGTCCGTCGCAGATGGACCTGTGGGACTACAAGCCCGGCATGGGCGAGTGGTATGACAAGGACCTGCCGGAGAGCGTCCGCAACGGCCAGCGGCTCACCACGATGACGTCGGGTCAGAGCCGGTTCCCGATCGCGCCGTCGAAATACAAGTTCAGCCAGGCCGGCAAGAGCGGCGTCTGGATGAACACCGAGCTGATGCCCTGGCAGTCCAAGGTCGTGGATGACCTCTGCCTCATCCGGTCACTGCACACCGAGGCGATCAACCACGAGCCGGCCATCTCCTACATGCAGACCGGCAACATGAACTCCGGCCGGCCCTGCGTCGGTTCCTGGCTGAGCTATGGGCTGGGCTCGATGAACGAGAACCTGCCCTCCTTCGTGGTGCTAGTCGCGGAACCCACCAACAAGGAGCAGATCCAGGCCATCAGCGCCCGGCTCTGGTCCAGCGGCTTCCTCCCCGGGGAACACGCGGGCGTTTCGTTCCGCGCCGGGCCCGAGCCGATCCTGTTCGTCAACAATCCGCCCGGGGTGCCGGCCGACGTGCGGCGCAAGCAGCTCGACGGACTGCGCAAGCTCAACGAGCTGAAGTTCCGGCAGGTGGGCGATCCCGAAACCCATACGCGCATCCAGCAGTTTGAGATGGCCTTCCGCATGCAGAGCAGCGTGCCGGAGCTGGCCTCGGTGGCCAACGAACCCCAGTCCACCTACGACCTCTACGGCGAGGCGGCCCGCAAGCCGGGCAGCTTTGCCCACACCGCCTTGCTGTCGCGCCGGCTGCTGGAGCGCGGCGTCCGCTTCGTCCAGGTCTATCTCAACAACTGGGACCACCACGGCAACATTGCCGGGCGGCTGCCGTCGCAGTGCAAGGATGTGGACCAGGCGATCTACGGGCTGATCACGGACCTGAAGTCCCGCGGCATGTTCGACGACACGCTGATCATCTGGGGCGGCGAGTTCGGCCGGACGATCTACAGCCAGGGCGGGCTCTCGAAGGACAACTATGGCCGCGACCATCACCCGCGGTGCTTCAGCATGTGGATGGCCGGCGGCGGCGCCAAGGGCGGCACCGTTTACGGCGAGACCGACGATTTCAGCTACAACATCGTCAAGGACCCCGTCCACATCCGCGATTTCCACGCCACGGTGCTGCATCTGCTGGGCATCCAGCATGACCGCTTCACCTTCAAGAGCCAGGGACTGGACATGCGCCTCACCGGCGTGGAGGAGTCCCGGGTCGTCAAGGAACTGCTCGCCTAGCCCAGCCGGGCCGGGAACTTACAGCTCGGTGAGCCGGATGTTGCGGAACCGGGTGACCGCCTTGTCGTCGTGGTTCTGCAGGCCGATGAAGCCGCGCAGGGACCGGACGCCGTCGTGGTTGATGATTTCGACGCCGTTCAGCCATGCCCTGACCCGCAGGCCCCGGGCCTCGATCCGGAGCGAATTCCATTCGCCGGCAGGCTTGGACATCACCCGGTTGGCTGCGACCACGTCGTAAAGGGCGCCGGTGCTCCACTTCTTCGGCGCGGGCAGGTCGGCGTCGTCGAGGATCTGCAGCTCATGGCCGGTGAAGGCCGGATTCTTCTCCAGCGCCGAGCGGATGAACACCCCGCTGTTGCCCTTGGCGTTGACGGCGTATTCGAGCTCCAGCACGAAATCCGCGTATGCCCGTTCGGTGCGCAGCCACGAGCCGGACTTTTCAGGGTTGGTGGACCATTCGACGCCGTTGCGCGCCACCAGTTCCCCGTGCTCGACCGTCCATTCCCCGCCATGCATCCGCACCCAGCCGTCCAGATTGCGGCCATTGAACAGGGGCCGGGAACTGTCCCGGGAAACGGAGCGGGCCGCGCAGCCGGCCAGCAGGAGGGCGAGGAATGATCCGAGGATGAGGCGTTGCATGACCGGACGGTGCCCGGCGGGACCGGGAATTTCCAGCCACGGTTATGCCCGTCCGGGTCACTTCGCCTCGCCGAGGCAGTAGAGGAATTCCCGGCCGCGGAGGAACAGTTCGTTGCCCACCAGCGCGGGCGAGGCGTCGAAGCCGTCGTCGAGCCGGTTCTTGGCGAGCACTTCCAGCGTAGGCCCTTGCTTCGCGACGACCGTGCCGCCGTCGCGTCCGACCAGGTAAACCCGGTTCGCCGCCGCCGCCGGCGACGCATACACGCCGTTCAGGCCTTCGACGCGTTCCGCCTCCACCAGCGCCTTGCCCGCCCTGGCGTCGAAGATCGACAGCGTCGCGTTGTTGCCGGAGCAGAAATACAGCAGGTCGCCCGCGAGCAGCGGTGACGGCACGTAGGGCGTGCCCTTGTTGTGGCTCCACGCGATGGCGTCGGTGCCGGTGAGGTCGCCGGACTTGCCGAGCGTGATGGCCTGCAAGGCGGCGCCGCGGAAACCGCTCATCACGTAAACCCGGTCATGGCCGGTCACCGCCGAAGGGATCGCGTTCGCCGTCTGGCCGCCGGCTTCCCAGAGCAGCTTGCCGGTGGCGAGGTCGTAGCTACGGGCCTTGTTGGTGCCATTCACGACCACCTGTTTCTTGCCGCCGTGCTCCACGATCAGCGGTGTGCACCAGCCGGTCGGTTCGTCCCGTTGCTGGCGCCACAGCTCCTTCCCGTCGCGTTTGTCGAGCGCCACGATGAAGTCCTCGCCCTCATGATCCCAGAGCACGACCACCGTATTGCCACTGAGGGCAGGGGAGCTCCCTTCGCCGAAACTGTTCCGGGTGCGCATGTCGCCCAGGTCCTTTTCCCACAGCAGCTTGCCTTTCAGGTCGTAGCCGTAGAGGCCGAACGAGCCGAAGGACACGATCAGGTGCTCCCCGTCCGTCACTGGCGAGGCGGACGCAAAGCCGTGATCCCGGTGATGGCCCTCGTGCGGCAACTGCGTGCGCGGCGAATGCTCCCAAAGCGTCTTGCCCGTCGCCCGGTCGAGCGCGAGCACGGTGAACTTCTGCTCCTCGGTCGGCGATTCCGTCATGCCGCCGCCACCGCGTCCGCCCCGACGTCCGCCGGCACCGCCTGGCTCAGGTGCCGGCGCCGGTTCGGTTGCCGGCTTGGCCTCCGCCTTCTTGCCCACCGGAATCGCGGTGAGAAGGAACACCTGGTTGTCCCAGATCACCGGCGTCGAGGTGCCACGGCCGGGCAACTTCACCTTCCATTTCACGTTCTGGGTCTCGCTCCAAGTCACCGGCGGGTTGGCTTCCGGCGCGACGC
>JBIIUN010000261.1:0-7240 GCA_044339945.1 Kapaibacterium sp. (SeqCode) | reverse complement strand
GCTTCGACTACAAGCCGCGGCTCGCGCAGCACCACGGGGAAAATCCGCGCACGGCCATCGGCAAGCTGGAGAAGACGCAGTTCGAGCAGATCGGCACGGTGATGAAGTCGCCGTGGAACTTCGCGCAGCATGGCCAGAGCGGACTTTGGATCAGCGACCTGTTCCCGCACCTCGCGCGGCGGGCGGATGAACTGTGCGTGATCCGTTCGATGACCTCGGTCTTTCCCGAGCACACGAGCGCGAACTATTTCCTCCACAGCGGCCTGGGTTTGCAGGGCCGTCCCAGCATGGGCGCGTGGGTTGCGTATGGCCTCGGCAGCTTCAACGCCAACCTGCCCGGCTTCATTGTGCTGAATGGCGGGCAGATTCCCTCGGGCGGCCTCGACTGCTTCGGCAGCGGTTTCCTGCCGGCGAGCTTCCAGGGCTCGCTGCTCAACGCCAACGGCACGCCGTTGGCAAATATCGTTCCAGGCGAGAAGGCGCCCGCGCAGCAAGTGGCCAAGCGCCGCTTCGCCGACCGCCTCAACCGCCTCGCGCTCGCCGAGGCGGGTGGCAACGACGCCCTGGAAAGCGCCATTGCCAATGCCGAGCTCGCGGCGCGGATGCAGGTGACGATCCCGGAACTGCTCGACCTCGCCGGTGAATCGGACGTCACCAAGAAGCTCTACGGACTGGATGCGCCCTACGAGCACACGCGCACCTACGCACGGCAATGCCTCATCGCCCGGCGCATGGTCGAGCGCGGCGTGCGCTTCGTGGAACTGACCATCCCGATGGTGGACGGCTTCTCGCGCTGGGATGCCCACGGCAACTTGGTGAAAAACCACGGCGACAACGCCCGCGCCGTGGACCAACCCATCGCGGGACTGCTGATGGACCTGAAGGCGCGCGGGCTGCTGGATTCCACGCTGGTGGTGTTCGCCGGCGAATTCGGCCGGACACCGTTCGCGCAGGGTTCTGACGGTCGCGACCACAACGAGTTTGGCTTCAGCGTGTGGCTGGCCGGGGGCGGCGTGCGTCCGGGCATGGCCTATGGTGCGACGGACGAATGGGGTTACCGCGCCGTGGAAAACCCGCTCGAAATCTACGACCTGCACGCGACGATGCTGCACCTGCTCGGACTGGATCACACCGCGCTGACGTATCGTTTCGGCGGCCGGGACATCCGGCTCACGGACGTGCATGGGAACGTGGTGCGGGACATTCTCGCCTAGCCGAGCGGGGCGCCGGCCGACAAAACCCGTCGCCTTCCCGCGCGCTTTCGGGCACGAATCCGGACGTGCTCCTCGAACTTGATTCCGTCTCCAAGCGCTACGGCTCAGTCCGCGCCCTGGACCGGGTGTCACTCACCCTGGAGCCGGGCCAACTCGTCGCGGTGCTCGGGGCCAACGGCGCCGGCAAGACGACGTTTCTCCGGCTGCTGGCGGGCGTCGCCGCCCCGGATCACGGCACTGTCCGGTTCGATCACGATCCGTTCCGCCGCGAGGACCTCGGGCAACGCCGCCGGTTCTTTTTCCTGCCCGATTTCCCGCCGCTGTTTCCGGACGAATCGGTGCTGCGCAACCTCGCGCTCATCCTGCGGCTCTACGAGGCCGACCGGGCGGGCGTGGAGACGCGGCTGGTGGAGCTGCTCCGCGACTTCGACCTGCTGACCCTGGCCGACGCGCCGGTGGCCACGCTCTCCCGCGGCCAGACCTACAAGGTCGCGCTCGTGGCCTTGCTGGCGGTGGACCCCGAACTGTGGCTGCTCGACGAACCGTTGGCGTCGGGCATGGACCCGCACGGACTCAGCGCCTTCAAGCGCCACACCCGCGACGCCGTGACGCGCGGTCGCACGGTGATCTACACCACGCAGGTGCTCGACCTGGTGGAACGCTTCAGCGACCGCGTATGCCTGCTGCACGAGGGCGAGGTCCGTGCCTTCGCGCCGGTGGACGAGCTCCGGTCCGAGGCCGGCGGCGACGCGGATGTCCTGGAGCGCCTCTTCCAGCAGTTGCGGGAGGAAACGCAGTGAGCAACAAGGACCGGAAATTCAATGCCCGCCTGCGCGCGGCGGTCCAAGCCACCGGCGCGCCGCGCCGGGTGCATCGCTGGCGTTGGCTGCGGTCCACCCAACTGGGCAATACGGGGGCCTCAATCGCGATCTTCGGGGTCGTGTGTCTTGGCATCAGCGTGGCGGAACCGTTGGCCGGCCCGGGGCGGCGAGCGCTGCTTTCGGTGCTGGCGCTGCTCGTGGCACTCAACCTCCACGGACTGCTGCTGAAGGCGATTTATCAGCATCCGGACCTGCTGGCCCAAGCCCTGTTGCCGGCATCGAGGGAATGGGTCTTCCGGCGGCAGCTGCGGCTGGGCTTGCGCCAATTGCTGTGGCTCCCGCTGGCCGGGGCCGTGGTCGCCTGGATTGTGCAAGGCACCGGCCGGGGCACCGAGGTGCCATGGCCCCTGGCCGGTTTGGCCGGCGCACTGTTGGGAACGTATTTGGTCGCCTTGGGGTTCCTCGCCTTGCGGTGGCGGCATGCCGCCCGGGCTTACGGACTGGGGTGGGTCGGCCTCGTCACGCTTTGGTTGGGCAGCAACTTCGCGCCGGCTCCGCTCCGTGCCGCCGTGATTTCCTGGCTCAACGAGCAAGGCGACCTGCTCGTTGGCGTGCTGCCGACCGGCTGGCTGGTTGGGCCCGGCCACCGTTGGCTGACCGGCCAAGCCCATGCCTCCGATGCGCTTTGGCTGCTGCCGGCCCTGGCCCTGACCACGCTGCTGCCGTCCGTGCGCCCCTGGCTGGAACAGCGCTATCAATTCCGCGAAGCCGTGTTGCTGGATTACGCCGCCGAGGTGCCGGAAGACTGTTCGGCCGAAGACCGCGAGGCGCTCGCCGGCCACTTCGAAGCCCCACCGCGCACCGGTCTCACCGAAATCACGGACCGTATCCTGAGCCGGGAGTTTTTGTTGCCCGCGTCGGAACCTACTTCGGGCTGGATCGAGCGGTGGGTCTGGCGGTGGTGGACGCCGCGGGAACGTCTGCTCGCCGAGTGGGATTGGGCAACCGGCCCAACCTGGACGTTTGCCTGGAAGACCGGGGCGATGCTGCTGGGCGGTTCGTTGGTGCTGACGCTCAGCGGCCGTCTGCTCGGGTGGACTTGGCTGGAAAGCGCCCTGCCGGTCGGCGGCGTCCTGGGCGGCCTTTCCAGCCTGCCGGTGCTCATCGGCCTTGCCGGCGGACGCCTCCAGACGCCGTTTGGCGCCACCGCCAAACTGTCGCCCTACGCCATCTATCCGCGCGGCCTGATGGAACTGCTGAGCCTGCTGAACAAGGCGAGCCTCGTGCGAACCTTGGCCGCGTTGCCCCTGGTGACCGCCTTCGGCGCGTGCGCCGCGGTCATGCAGGAACGCCCGTGGTGGGTGGGCGTTGATTTCGCGGTGCGCGCCGGCTTCGCGGCCTGGGCCATCACGCCGGCGTGGCTGGTGGTGCGGGTCGGCCAGGTCACAAATGACGTCAACCAACTGCGAGCGAAATCACTCCTGATCCTCGGCTGGCACGTCGGTTGCCTCGTGTTGCTGGCTGCTTTGCTGGTGGCCGGTTTCCTGAGCGAAGCCGGCTGGTGGTGCCTGCTCGGCGCCCCGGTGGCGGCCCGTCTGTGGGAACGCGGCTACCGGCTGGCCTTCGACCGCCATTGGTTCGACCTCTTGAAACGCGAGTGACGTGGGCGCCGCTTCGGCGCTTCCCGTCCGGCGGCGCACGCGGCAGGCTTCAGCGCATGCCGTCTCCCCACACCCTCCGGCTTGGTTGGCTCGCGCTCGCCTTCGGCCTGTTGGCCCCGTTTCGAACAGCTGCCGTCGAAACCAAGTCGCTCAATGTTGTCCTGATCCTCGCCGACGACCTCGGAGCCCATGATCTCGGCGTGAACGGCAGCCGGTTTCACGAGACGCCGAATCTCGACCGGTTGGCGCGCGAGGGCATGCGGTTCACCCAGGCGTATTCGGCCTGCACCGTCTGCTCACCCAGCCGCGCCGCGCTGATGACCGGCAAGTATCCCGCCCGGCTCAAGATCACGGACTGGATCGCCGGCCACGACGCGCCCAAGGCGAAACTCAAGCCGCCCGTAGACTGGGTAAAGCAGCTCCCGCTCGCCGAAACGACGCTCGCCGAACGCGCCCAGTCGGCCGGTTACGCCACGGCGCATGTCGGCAAGTGGCATTTGGGGCCTGAGGGCTTCTGGCCCACGGAACAAGGCTTCGGCCTGAACATCGGCGGATATTCCCGCGGCCAGCCGCCGAGTTACTTCGCGCCCTACGGCATTCCGACGCTGCCCGACGGGCAGAAAGGCGAATACCTGACCGACCGCGAGGGCGCCGAGGCGGCGAAGTTCATCGCCGCGAACCGCGACCGCGGCTTCTTCCTCAACTATTGGCCCTACTCGGTCCACACGCCGTTGCAGGCGCCGGCGGATCTCGTCGCCAAATACCAGCGCAAGGCCGCCCGCATCGGCGGTTCGCAGACCAACGCGGTTTACGCGGCGATGCTGGAGAGCCTCGACGCGTCGGTCGGCCGGATCCTGAAGGCGCTGGACCAGGCGAAGCTCGCCGACCGGACGGTGGTGATCTTCAGCTCCGACAATGGCGGGTTGGTGCTCGGCTCGAATCCGCCGACGTCGAACGCGCCGCTGCGTTCCGGCAAGGGTTCGCCCTACGAAGGCGGCGTGCGGGTGCCGTTGCTGGTGAAGTGGCCCGGCGTGACCCAGCCCGGCTCGGTCAGCGCCGAGCCGGTCATCACGATGGACCTCGCCGCGACCGTGGCTGGGGCGATCACCAACGCGGAACACGGAACGCGGAAGGCGGAATTGGCCGATGGACGGGATCTCCGGCCGTTGCTGGAGAATCCCGCGGCCAAGCTCGGGCGCGAGTCCCTTTGCTGGCATTACCCGCATTACCATCCCGGCGGTGCGACGCCTTACGCGGCGATCCGGGCCGGCGACTGGAAGCTGATCCAATACTACGAGGACGGCCGCCACGAACTCTTCAACCTCGCCGCCGATCCGGGCGAACAGCAGGACCTCGCCGCCGCCCAGCCGGAGCGGGTCATGGAACTCGCGAAGAAGCTCTTCGACTGGCAGGGTAAGGTCGGCGCGCAGTGGCCGATGTATAATCCGGCGCACGAACCGCAGCCGCTCGCGCAGAATGCGGACGGTTCGGTGCTCCTCCATTCCCGCAGTGCCGCGGTGCACGGTTCGGTGCTGCGCTACGAGCCAATGCCGTTCAAGAACACGCTTGGCTGGTGGGGCCGCGCCGAGGATTGGCCGAGCTGGGGTTTCACGCTCACGCAGGGCGGGACCTTTGAAATCGAGCTGCTGCAAGGCTGCGGCTGGGGCCACGGCGGCAGCGACGTGAACGTCGAGATCGGCGACCTGAAGGTGCCGTTCGTCGTCGAGGAAACGGGCCACTTCCAGAACTTCGTCCCGCGCCGACTGGGTCGCGTGACGCTGGCGGCCGGCCCGCATTCGCTCGCGCTGAAACCGCAACGCAAGCAAGGCGGCGCCGTGATGGACGTGCGCCAACTCCGGCTTGTGCCGGTCGCCGACAATCGCGCGCCCGCGGCCCCGACGCTGAACCTGCTCGCCGCGAAACGCATTGTCTGGCTCGGCGACAGCATCACCTACGGCGGCGAGTGGGGTGAGTTCGTCGAGGCCTGGGTGCGGATGCAGTTTCCGACGACGGAGATCGAATTCCTCAACGTCGGGCTGCCGAGCGAGACGGTTTCCGGACTGTCCGAAGACGGCCATGCGGGCGGGGCGTTTCCCCGGCCCGACGCGCATGAACGCCTGGGTCGCCTGCTCGAAAAGGCGAAGCCCGACCTGATCGTCGCCTGCTACGGCATGAACGATGGCATCTACTTCCCGTTGGGCGACGACCGCTTCAAGAAGTTCCAGGATGGCATCAAGCGGCTCCGTGAACGCGCCGCGCACGAGGGCGTCCGGGTGATTCACCTGACCCCGCCGGTATTCGATCCACAGCCGCTCGCCGGCCGCACCTTGCCTGCGGGCCGCGACGCGTATCCACAGCCCTTCGAGGGTTACAACGGCGTGCTCGGCCGTTACTCGGAATGGCTCGTGAGCCAGCGGACCAACGGCTGGGAAGTCGTGGACACGCACGGGCCGATGAACCGCTTCCTCGCGGAACAGCGCCGCACGAATCCGCAGTTCCTGCTGGCCGGCGACGGCGTCCACGCCAACACGCAGGGCCACTGGCTGATCGCCCGTGAACTGCTGCGCCACTGGGGCGCTGACGCTACGCTGGTGGACGCCGACCAACCCGACGCCTTGGTGAAGTCACATCCGCGCGGAGCTGAGGTGCTGAAGCTCGTGCAGCAGCGCGAGCGGGTGCTGAAGGATGCCTGGCTCACCTACGTCGGCCATCAGCGTCCCGGCATGGGCAAGGGCAAGCCGCTGCCGGAGGCGGAGGCGGAAGCCAACGCGTTGGCTGCCAAGCTGCGCGAGATCCGCCCCAAACCGTGACGGTGGTGGGCCGCGGGGAACTCGGCTCCTACCCCGGGTCTTGCTCCTTGTTCAAACCTTGACCTGCTTAACCCTCGTTGGCGCCGACGGGCGCGGCGGGCCGCGCATGGCGGGCCAAGGCCATGATGGCGCCGCCCCCGACGAGGCAGGCCAGCGTGTCGCAGTAGAAGGGGAACGGCGGCAGCGCCAGCCGCAGTCCGTGGACAAGCAGAATGATTCCCTCGACCACCATCAGGCCGCCAAACCACGGGATGGCTGCGTGGAACTTCCGCGGCCAGAGCATCAGGACCAGATACCATCCGCCCACGAGGGCAAAGGCGCCGGACGCCATCCGCAGCCAGTAGTCCAGCATGGGGTCATGGGCCAACGGCCGGGCGCCGAGTCCTTCCAGCGCCTGCACGGCGGCGGACCAGCTCAGGAACACGCCAAGCACCGAAATGCCCCAGGCAAAGGCGGCGAAACCGAGGAAAAGGCGCAGGAGACGCAGATGCATGGACGGCGTATCCCGACCCTATCCGCCGGGAGCCGACCGGCAATCGCGGAGTCGCCGGGCCGGGTCTGGTTCGCGCCGTAGCCGCGGGCGTAAGTCCGTAGGCGTGCCAATTTGCGCGGTGTCTCCGCCACCGACTTGCGTCGGCAGCTACCGCGGGGGCTCCGCCCTACTGGCCGTTCAGCACGTCGATCAGCTGCCGTAGGCGGCCGTAGGCGCGGCGGTTGAAGCCGAAGGCGACGCG
>JBIIUN010000260.1:0-7262 GCA_044339945.1 Kapaibacterium sp. (SeqCode) | reverse complement strand
CGGGCGGGCGGCGCGGCACTTCGGGTCGCCGGCCGAAGTCTTGGATTCCCCCAAGCTCACCGACGGCATCGTGGCCTGGGCCCGGCGCAACGCGTTGGCCACGGTGTGCGCGATGGCGCCCGGAGTCGGACCGGTGGCGGACGAGTTGCCGGCCATCCGCGCGGCGCTGTCGGAAGTGGGCACGGAACTCCTGCTGTTCCGGCGGTTCACCGACTTCGAACTTTGGCCGCACGCCCGCGAAGGTTACTTCAAGTTCTGGGAGGCGGCGGAAGTCTGGATTCGGGCCAAGCAAAAGCGAGGTGAGCTGCCCAAGGTGGCCTAGCCGCCCAAAGCAAACGGCCGGTGGACCTGCCACCGGCCGTTGACCAATCTTGGGGCTGGAACCTGGCTCAGGCCGTTAGCTTCTCGTAGCGCTCGGTTAGGAACGACCAGTTCACGAGGCCGACCGTCGCCTTAACATAGTCGGCGCGGCGGTTCTGGTATTTCAGGTAGTAGGCGTGTTCCCAGACGTCGAGGCCGAAGAGCGGTTTGCGGCCGGCCATGAGCGGGTTGTCCTGGTTGGGCATGGATTCGAGGATCAGCTTCTTGTCCTTGTCCAAGCTGATCCAGACCCAGCCGCTGCCGAAGACGCTCATTGCCTTGTCGAAGAACATCTTTTCCCCGGTTTCCTTGTCCCCGAAAAGTTCGCCGAGCGCTTCCTGCAGGGGGCCGGAATCCAGCGGGTCGGCGTCCTTCTTGAGGGTCTTCCAGAAGAGGCTGTGATTGGCGTGCCCGCCGGCGTTGTTGCGGACGGTGGTGCGGATCTTCTCCGGCACCTTGTCGAGGTTCGCGATGAGTTCCTCGGCGCTGAGCTTCTGGAGGTCGGGATAGTCGGCGAGCGCCTTGTTGAGATTGTTGACGTAGGCGGCGTGGTGCTTGCCGTGGTGGATCTCCATCGTCTGGCGGTCGATGGCCGGCTCCAGCGCGTCGAAGCCGTAGCCGAGTTCCGGCAGCTTGTGGGGACCGGCCGGTGCGGCCGCCTGGGCCAATGCGCGGGTGAGCGAGGTGCTGATGAAGAATCCGGCCGAGGCGAGCGCGGCGGACTTGAGGGCGTAACGACGGGTCATCATGGCTTGGTGTATCCTTTGAATCGCAGGAATTGTTGGCGCGACTGTGGCCGCTCGGTGGCGTTCCGCAAGACGGGGAAAAGACTTTGGCTCTTCAACTGGGCCCCGCCTACGATCCGGCCCGGCTCCAACTGATCCATGTCCGACGACGAATCGCGCCCGGTGCCCTGGTGGCAAGTCATCCTGCTGGGGAGAAATCCCAAGGTGACGGCCATCCGCCTGCTCGTGACGGTGGCGCTGGTTTTCCTCGGCTGGCGCTACGTGTATGTGCCCATCCGCGTGACCGGCGTGAGCATGCAGCCGACTTACCTGAACGGTCAGCGGCAGTTCCTCAACCGGCTCGCCTACCTTTCGGCCGACCCGCAACGCGGCGACGTGGTAGCCATCAAGACCAGCGGCATGCACAACCTTTACCTCAAGCGCATCATCGGGCTTCCCGGCGAACGGGTGCGCATCGTCCGCGGCACGGTGCTGGTGAACGGCGAGCCGCTCGACGAACCCTACGTGCCCAAGCGGGCGCCGTGGGATTGGCCGACGGACCGGCCGGAATGGAAGCTGGGGGCGGGCGAATTCCTGTTCATCGGCGACAATCGAACGATGCCGATGCGGGATCACGAATTCGGCGTCCAGAAGCGCGAACGCATCGCCGGAAAGGTCTGGCGATGAAGTGGCTTTTCCGTGCCGCGCTGCTCGCAGCGATCGGCTGGGCGATCTGGGCGGTCTGGCCGAACGATGCCCGCCAGATTCGGAAAGTGATCGGGCAACTGGCGGCCGACGTGTCGTTTTCTCCCCGGGATGGCAACATCGCCCGCCTCGCCAGCATTGAGGCAACGGTCGCCCACCTCACGGCGGATGCCGAACTTCAGGTGGACACCGCCGGCCTTCCGGCCCGCACCCTGACCGGGCGCGAGGAAATCCGCGAAGTGGTCGCCATGTCCCGCCGGGCCGAGGAAGGCATCCAGGTCGAGGTCTTCGACATCGTGGTCACGCTGGGCCCGGGGGAAGGGGAGGCTTCCGCCGCACTCACGGCTTCGGCGCGGAGTGGGGCCACTGAGTTGGTGGCCGCCCAAGAGTTTGTGTTCCGGCTGCGGAAGGTGGAACGGCGCTGGCGCGTGCAGCGCATCCAGGCGGTGCGGACACTTCAGAAGTGATCCGCGTCTGCCTCAATGCCCGGCGCGCAGGACGACTTCGCCGCGGAGGATCTGGTTGCAGCAGGTCAGGCGGAATTTATCCGGGTCCTTGTTCCACTGGTCTAGGACGTCGAGTTCCTCGTCCGAGGGTTCGCTGAGGTTTTCCATGCCGCTGACCACCTCGGCGGCGCAGGTGCCGCACGAGCAGTTGAAGCAGCCGGCCTCCATCTCCACGCCAGCCGCCTCGCCGGCCTCGATGAGGTTTTCACCGTCGGTGACTTCCGCGGAGACGTTGGAAGGGAGGATTGTGATCTTGGCCATGCGAAGTTGCGGCGGAAGAGTTAGCCCGCCGGTCGGTTTTGTCCACCGGCGCCAGCAGCAGGACGGCCGGTGAATTGACACCCGGCGCCGGGGCGACGGAGACTGCCGGAGTGCAGCCTGAAATTCCTTCGCCCGCCCCGGTGCCCGAGGTGGCGGGCGGCCCGCTGAACGACCTGACCGCGCTGGCGGTCGAGGTCTGCGCCGTGCCGTGCGCCGTGGCGGTCTTGCTGGATGGTGAGAGCTTGCGGGTGGAAGGCGCCATCGGCCTGGAGCCGGGCACGCTGGACGGGGTGCTGCGGTTGGCCCGGACCGCCCTGCAGCCGGGCGCCTGGACCGAATGGCGGGACCCGGCCGAGACGGTCGAGCACGGCCTGCGTTGGGGTGCGGCGGTGCCGTTGATATCCTCGGTGAGCCAGACGCTCGGCGTGTTGGTCGTGTTGGATCGGTCGGTGCGGCGGCTGAGCGTGACGCAAAAGGCCGCCCTCCAGACGGTCGCGCGCCAGGCGGTCCTGCACTACGACCTGCGTCACCATGCAACCCGTGCGGAGACGACCGCCGCGGAACGGCGCCGGGCCGAGGACGCGCACCGGACGAGCGAGGCGTTTTATGAGGCGCTCGTGGAAAACCTACCCCAGAACATCCTGCGCAAGGACCTGGCGGGCCGCTTCATCTTCGTGA
Source organism: Kapaibacterium sp. (SeqCode) (assembly GCA_044339945.1). Taxonomy (GTDB): domain Bacteria; phylum Verrucomicrobiota; class Verrucomicrobiia; order Limisphaerales; family UBA9464; genus CAIWAH01. Next base: position 4,027 of record JBIIUN010000260.1, on the reverse strand, counting down.
ACCAGCGGTTCTGCCGCCTGCTGGGCCTGAGTCGGAGCGAGATCGTGGGGCGAACCGACTTCGATCTTTTTCCCAAGGAACTGGCCGCCCAGTATCAGGCGGACGACCGTCGGGTATTGGAATCGGGCCAGGCGTTCGAGGCCACCGAGGTTAACGTGACGCCGGACGGCGAGAAGCACTGGGTCCACGTCATCAAGTCGCCGGTGCTGAATGCCAACGGCGAGGCCATCGGGCTGCAGGGAATTTTCTGGGACGTCACCGCCGAGAAGCGGGCGGAGGAACAGCTCAACCACGAACGGGACCTCCTGCGGGCACTGCTCGATTCCGCCCCGGACTCGATCTACTTCAAGGACCGGGAGTCCAGGATTCTGCGCGCCAGCCGGGCGCTGGCCGAGAAGCTGGACCAGGCTCACGCCAAGGACCTGGAAGGACGCACGGACGGGGATTTCTTCGCGCCTGACCACGCCGATTCCGCGCTGGCTGACGAACGCCGCGTGATCGGCACGGGGCGTCCGCTGCTGGGCTACACCGAAAAGGAAACCCGGCCGGATGGACGGGTGACCTGGGCGCTGACCAGCAAGCTGCCCCTGCGCAACGCCGCCGGCGAAATCATCGGCACGTTCGGCATCTCGAAGGACATCACCGAACTAAAGCTGGCCCAGCAGCGGCTTGAGGATGCCGAGGCGAATTACCGGGGCATCGTCGAGAACGCCATCGACGGCATTTTCCAGACGACACCCGACGGGCATTACCTCAGCGCGAACATGGCGTTGGCCCGCATCTACGGCTTCGACAATCCCGAGGAACTGATTCGGAAGCGGACGGACATCGAGCATCAGGTCTACGTGGACCCGAACCGACGCCACGAGTTTGCGGCGCTGCTCGTTTCCCAGGGCAAGGTGGACAAGTTCGAGAGCGAAGTCTTCCGCAAGGACGGCAGCGTGATCTGGATCTCGGAAAACGCCCGCATCGTCCGGGACGCCAAGGGGCGCGTGCAGTATTACGAGGGCACGGTCGAGGACATCACGGCCCGCAAGCAGGCCGAGGAACAGCTCAGCCAGGCCAACCAGGCGCTCGCCCGGGCGCGCGACGTGGCGTTGCAAAGCGCGCAGGCGAAGTCGCAGTTCCTCGCCAACACCAGCCACGAGATCCGCACGCCGATGAACGCCATCATCGGCATGTCTCGCCTGCTGCTCGACACGCCGCTCACCGCGGAGCAACGCGATTACGTGGAGGCGGTCCAGCACAGCGGCCAGGCCCTGCTGACCATCATCAATGACATCCTCGACTTCTCGAAGGTTGAGGCCGGCAAGGTGTCGTTCGACATCACGGAATTTTCGCTGCGGGAGACGGTGGAGGACGTTGCGGAGCTGCTCGCCGAGCGCGCCTTCAGCAAGGGGCTCGAGTTTTCGGCCTGGATCGATCACGCGTTGCCCGACCGGGTCCGCGGCGATTCCGCCCGGCTCCGCCAAGTGCTGACCAACCTGCTGGGCAACGCGATGAAGTTTACCCTCGAGGGGGAAGTCGCCCTGCGCGTGTGCCTGGCGGAGACAACGGCGGACTCTGTGACCTTGCAGGTTGCGGTTCGCGACACCGGCATCGGCATCAAGCCCGAGGCGCAGTCCATCATCTTCGAGGCCTTTGAACAGGCCGATGCCTCGACCACGCGGCGTTTCGGGGGCACCGGGCTGGGCTTGGCCATCAGCAAACAGTTGATCGAACGGATGGGCGGCCGCATCTGGCTGGAAAGCGCCGAGGGTCGCGGCTCGACCTTCTGGTTCACCGCCAAGCTGGAACGGGTTGCTGCCGGCTCGCCTTCGTTGGCGCCAGTCGTCGCGACGACGGACGCCATGTTCCTCGTGGTCGACGATCACGCGGCGACGCGGGAAGCGCTCCGCCACGAATTGGAACCGCTCGGGGTGCGGGCCGAATTCGCCGAGACCGGCGGTGCCGGCTTGGTCCGCCTGCGCGAATTGCAGGAACACGGCGAACCGATTGCCGGCGTGTTCGTGGACCTGAAGTTGCCCGACATGGACGGCCTCGCGTTCGCGCACGAGGCCCACATGTTGCCCGGATTGGAAACCTTGCGGGTAGTCGTGCTGACCCCGCTCGGACAACGGGTCGATCCCAGCCTGCTCCGCACCGTGGGGGTTGCCGGCTACCTGCTGAAACCCGTCAAGCAGGAGCGCCTGCGGGAAGCGGTCGGCCAGTTGCTGCGGGGCGACGACCTCCTTGGCGAGTCCGAGGCCAAGGTCACTTCCAGCCGTAGCCAATCCGTGCTCGGCCGGCCCCTGCGGCTGCTTTTGGCGGAAGACAATCTGGTCAACCAGAAGGTCGCGCTCGCCCTGCTCAAGAGCATCGGCCAGACCGCCTTGGTGGCGGACGACGGAGCGAAGGCCCTGGAGGCCCTGCAACAGGAAAGCTTCGACGTCGTGTTCATGGACTGCCAGATGCCGACGCTGGACGGCTACGAGACGACCCGGGCTCTGCGCCGCGCCGAAGTGGACGGCGAGTTTGGCCGCCGGCGTTCGCACTACGTGATCGCGCTCACGGCCAACGCGATGGCCGGTGACCGGGAAAAGTGCTTCGCGGCCGGCATGGATGACTTCCTCACCAAGCCGATTGACCGCGACGCGCTCTCCGCCGCCCTGCGCCGCGCGGCCACGGCGCTCCAAGCCGGTCCCGCCGCGGAGGGGACCACGGTGGTCCAGAACGGCGGAGCCACCGTGCCGGCCAATGACGGCGCCGATCAGCCCGTCCTCGACGGGGCGAACCTCCAGACATTCCGTTCGTTGCGCGTTGCGGGCGAACCCGACCCGGTTGCCGAGTTGATTGACCTGCTGCTGGCGGACCTGCCGGGCCGCGAATCGGCAATCACCGAGGCCATCGGTCAGCGTGATCTCGCGGCGCTCAAGGCGGCGGCGCATACGCTGAAGGGCAGCGCCAACAACATCGGCGGCCGCCGGCTGGCGTGGCTGTGCGGGCAATTGGAGGAACTGGCCCAGAAGGGCGACTGGGAAATCGTGGCCCTGCAGGCCGAAGGCTTGGGCGGCGAAGTCGCCGCGTTGCGCCAGCAGTTGGAATTGGAACGAACTCGCTGACTGGCCGAGGCCGCCCGCCCACCGAAAAACAAAAGGCGCGCCGTGCTTCCACGGCGCGCCCAAGAGGGATCCGAATTGCTCGGCTTACTGGAGACCGGCGAGGGTCTGCTTCACCGCTTCGAAGTTCGGCAGATCCTTCGGGGTGGCGGTCTGTTCGGCGTAGCGCACGACACCGCCCTTATCGACGACGAAAGCTGCGCGGGCGCTCACGGAGCCGAGGCCGATCAGGTCGGCCAGCAGCACGCCGTAGTCGGCGGCAGTCTTCTTGTTCAGGTCCGAGGCGATCTTGATGCCGATCTTGTGCTGGTTGGCCCAGGCTTCCTGCGCGAACGGGCTATCCACGCTGATCGCGATCACGTCGGCGTTGAGGCCCGAATAGGCACCCAGACCGGCGGTGATGTCGCACATTTCCTGGGTGCACACGCCCGTGAAGGCGAGCGGGAAGAAGAGGATGACGGTGTTCTTCTTGCCGAGGTTGTCGGCGAGCTTCACGTCCACAAGACCGGAGGCGGTCTTCTGCTTCAGGGAGAAATCGGGGGCGGGGGAGCCAACGGCGATAGGCATAACGGTAATGATGATGAACAGTTGAGTGTAACGGAGCGAAACTTAGGTAAGGGGAACCGGCGAAACTGTCAAACGGGGCTCAGCAGGAGGGTAGCGCACTTAGCAAGGTCAACACGAATCCTGATCCTGCGATCTGCCCGCCGCCGAAACCAAACAGCAAGTCCCTAACTTCCGGCGACCAAGTTGAACCGGCCCATCCCGCTGCGATGAAGGAAAGACCAATGAGTCCGACCAGTGCCAAAGCAGCGGCGCTACCGTGGATCAGTCCGCCGAGCAGCACTCCCGCAAAAAACCCGAACACGCCGGCAACGACCCACAGACCGAAGCGGCCGAGCCAATAGCTCCAGTCCTTTGTGGGGCGG
>JBIIUN010000258.1:0-7336 GCA_044339945.1 Kapaibacterium sp. (SeqCode) | reverse complement strand
TGCGCCTCGACCGTGTGGTTGCCCGCGGCTAGGACGAAGCCCTTCAAGGTCAACGCCTGGGCATTCCGGGGTGCGAGCTCCAGCGATCGGTCCAACGCCGCCTCGGCCGCCGCGACCCGGCCAAAGCTGAATTCCAATTCGGCGACGCGGGCCTGCGCAAAAGCGAACTCGGGCGCCGCCGCGACGGCCTCGCGGGCACGGACCAAGGCCGTTGGCAGGTCATTCCGCGCCTGTGCGGCGTAGGAGGCGGCCAACAACTGGGCCGGATCCTTGCCGGTCAGTTCGGGCACCCCGGTGTCGCCCCGGACCGTCGCGATGATGGACCGCAGGGCTTCGGCCGCCGGCGAATTAATCCCCTTGAGCGCCGCTTCCGCCCGATTGGCCTGTCCCGCCGCCAAGGCCAGCTGGGCCAGGTAGGTTAGTTCGGCGGGCGCCACCGCGATTCGGGCCTTCGGATACGCCGCCAAGGCCGCCGGCAAATCACCGGCCCGATACGACTTCAGGGACTCAACCAAAGCCGGTTCGCCGTCGAGCCCTACGGAATCCGGCGGGAGCACTCCAGGATAGAAGAGCACCCACTGAACCGCAGCGCTGGCGTTCAGCAGACGGCGTTTCGACGGCGCCTTGCCGGGTTCGATGATCGCCTCCTCGCCGGGCGCCAATTCAAGTCCACCCCATGTATTCGTCAGTCCGACCTTGCCCTCGAACAATGCCACTTCGGTCCGGCCGTCGGCCCCGACCCGCATCGAGAATTCCGTTCCCAGGATGGCGCCGGACGCCAACGGGGTGCGAAATTTCTGCTCCTTGGGCTTGCCGAGGTCGCGCAGGAACATGCCGCCCTGCTTCACTTCGATTTCGTAATCGGCCGACTTTTCCCCGGGCGGATGGATCACCTGGTCGGTGAGTTCGTCGAACACCAGCGGCGTGCCGTCGGGCCGTTGCAGCTCCAGTCGGCTGAATTCCGCGGTCCGGACCCGGTCACCGGCACGGACAACCTCGTCCCGCTTCACCAGCGTCTCCGTTTTCTCACCATTGCGGAGCACGAACACTTCTCCCTGCACGGATAGAATCCTGAGTTCGTAGGCGGCGGTCGGCGCGGCGGAATCAGCGGCCAGCAGCACCGCTGGTGCCAGCCACAGGGCACCGAACATCCGGAAAAAGGGGCGGAAATGAGTCATGAGCGTCCTGTCTCGGGTCAGCGAAACAGATTACCGGCGGCGAAACAACTATCGGGCCATTCGCAGTTTGGAGAACGGCATTCAATCTGCGATCTAGTTCCCAAATGTCGTCACTCGGAAACGCTGCGCCCAAGTCTGGAACCGCCGGAACAGGCCGGGGCTGCCCAGATCGGGATGCCGGAACCGTGTCACAGTGCTTGACGGCGCGACTCCCCGCAGGTGCATCTTCGCCACGACGGAGGGGTAGAGCCCTTTCGCCTTCCCGGTTGATGTTCGTATGCCCAGTCCAGAAACCCAGTTTAAGCCCATGCATTGGCGATTCCTAGCGCTGGCGTTGTTGGCGGCTTCACGGCTGACGGCCCAGATCGAAACCGGCTTCCACGTGTCAGTGGACACCTATGTCACGCCGACGACCACCATGGTGGGATATGAGGTGCCCGCAGGTGAAAATTTCGCCTTCTACACCGGTTGGGAATACGGCGACGACGTCGAACTGGTGGCCGGTGCCGGCGTGATCGCGAACTTCAATTTCGAGTATTACGCCAATTACGCGCTGACCGACGGCTGGACCGTCCGCATCTACGAGAAAAACCCTGTCACCGGTTGGCCGGGACGCCAATTGGACTCCAGGAGCGGCGACATCCTTTCCGGCGGTGCCATTACCCGCATCCAGTTCGGCTACCACGCCGAAAACGTGTTGCCGTCGAAGTTCATCTACACCCTTCAGTTCTCCGGCATCGGCGCCGGCAAGGCCGCCGGACTGATCGTGCCCGACCGGCTTCCCAGCATCGGCGCTTCCGAGCCGGGATTCCTGATCAACACCGCCCGGGGCTGGGAGTCCGCATCCTTCAACCGGGACGGCTCCGGTGATGGCGACCTCAAGATTGTGGTGCCGCCGGCCGCGCCGGGCGGTCCCATCCCGCTGGGCCAGAACGTTGCCTTGACGGTCGGCGCCACGGGCCGCGGCCCGTTGGTCTTCCAGTGGCGTTGGAATGGCGTCGTGATTCCGGGTGCCACTTCGGCCAAGCTGGACCTGGGCGCCCTGCGGGCGAAGCAAGGCGGCTACTATGAAGTCGCCGTCAGCGATGGGACCGGGGTTGTCTTCAGCGATCCCGTGACCGTCCAGCCAGAGGTTCCGGTCCTGCCCTTCACCGACGGCTTCTCGCGGGCAGTTTCCAATGGCGCCGTCATCGAGGGGCTCACCGGCACCGGCCGAGGTTCCAACCTGCTGGCCACCGCCGAAGTCGGCGAACCGGCCCATGGGCCCTTGCCGGCCAATGCCAGCCTCTGGCTGTCGTGGCGTCCCGAGGCCTCCGGGGTGGCGACGTTTTCCACCCTCGGCAGCGACTTCGACACGGTCCTCGCCATCTACCAGCAACCCCCGTTTGGCGCCAAAGGCTTCCCCGGTCTGGTCCGCATCGCCGCGAACGACCAGGCGGTCGCCTTCACCCACGCCAGCGAAGTGCAGTTCAACGTCATCGCGGGCAGCACCTACCTGATTGTCGTGGACGGCAAGTCGAGCCTAGATCGCGGCGGTCGCGGCCGCGTCATGCTGTCATGGGACACGGAACTAACCCCCGACCGGTTGCCGATTGCCAGCCAGAGCGCTCCCCGCGTCGCGGTCGGCCCCAACGAACCTGTCCGCATGGAAACGCAGGTTTCGTTGCCCACCGGCGCCACGGCCGAGATTCGTTGGTATCGGCTGATGCCCGACGGCGCCCTGTTCTCCGGCGTGTTAGGGGATAGCCTGCAGCTGCCCGCCATCAACGAGGCCGCGGTTGGACGCTACTACGCAGAGGCTTTGGTCACCTATCCCAATGGCAATACCCGCACCGTGCGCGTCGGACTTTTCGACATCCAGATGCGGCTCGGCGACAACGAGGGCGACCAAGTGCTGGCGTGGGATACGTTTTCCCTCAGCCGGGCCAACATTCCAACCCAGGCAGGCGTCGCCAATCGGTCCCGAATCCAACGCTCCGGCCTGAGTCGCGGAACTTCCGGGACCCAAGTCTTCAGTTCCGTGGGGTCGACCCGCGAAGACGGCGAACCCGCCACCTGCGGGGTCGTGGGCGCCGCGACAAGTTGGTATGCGCTCGTTGCCGAGGCGGATGGCCCGATCTCGGTCAATACGGTCGGCAGCAATTTTGACACGGTCATCGCCGTCTACACCGACACCGGCGAAGGCCCCGGCCTCTTTGACGGACTCCGGCCCGTGACGTGCAACGACAACGCCTCGGCCACTGTGACCACCAGCGCGGTCCAGTTCTGCGCCCGGGCGGGAACAGTCTACTTCATCCAGGTGGACGGCGCGGGCGGCGCGGTCGGCACGGTCAAACTCAACTTCAGCATGGCGAACGACAATTCCACCTGCGAACTCGCCGCCTCGGAATGCCAGCAGGGCATGGCCCTGCATGTGCTGCCTTCGAACGGCCAACTGGTGCTCGCCCCGGAAATCCTCAACCAGCCGCCCTACACGTTGGAATGGATGCACGAAGGCCAGGTCATCGCCGGCAAGAAGGAGTCCATGCTGCAACTGGCCGAACCCAAGTCCGGCGACTACGCGATGCGCCTGACCTCCCGGTTTGGCCAAACGGTCCGCCCCGTTGCCAAGGTGCGGACGGTCAACCCGGGCGAAACCGGCACGGGCTTCGTGTGGCTCTGCGACGGCCGCCTGCGGCTGCTGCCCGCCGGTGCTCCCAACCAGACGTTGGTGCTCGAACGGTCGGCGGACCTGACGAATTGGACGCCCGTCCAGACCAACGCTCCGGCCACCGGCTCGTTCGAGTTCGATGTGCCGGCCGCCGACCAAGAACAGTCTGGCGTCTACCGGGTGCGCCCGCAGTGAGCCCGGCCGCGAATTTTTCACGCCAATTGCCCTGCCCTGCTTGACGGCTCCCGCTATGCTCATCGCCGATGAGCAATCCGCTGGTGCCCCTGCGTTCCCCTGATTGGCAAGCCAACCTCGGCGATGCCGTCGCCGAAGTCTCGTGGTCGGCGGATGGCGGCACCGTGGTGGCCGGCGGCGTGGACGGCCGGGTCGCCCTCTTTCCCGCGGCCGGCGGACCGCTTCGGCAAGGCTTCAATGCCCACGCGCACGGACTTTTCCGTTGTCGCTGCTCCCCCACGGAACCGTTGCTCGCCACCGCCGGACAGGACGGCTTGGCCAAGCTGTGGGACCCGCAGTCCGGGGCCCTGCTGAAGGAACTCGCCGGTGGCAGCGCGTGGGTGGAGCAGCTGAGTTGGGCGCCCCGCGGCAAATGGCTCGCCTTCAGCGCCGGCAAAAAGTTCCGGCTCTGGAATCCGACCACCGGTGTCGTTCACGAGTCCGCCGATCACCGCAGCACGGTCGGCGCCCTCGCTTTCCTCGCGGACGGCTCGCGGCTCGCCAGCGCCTGCTATGGCGGAGTTGAACTCTGGGACGTCGAAGGCGGCCGCCACCTGGAACATCTGCCCTGGAAGACCTCGTTGGTCTCGCTCTCCTGGTCACCGGACGGACGCTGGGTCGTCGCTGGCACCCAGGAGCTTGCCGTTCAAATCTGGGAATTGCCCTTCCGCCCCGGCGAGGAGCTGGCGATGTCGGGTTATCCGGCGAAGGTCCGTGAACTCGCGTGGCACTATTCATCCCGCTACCTCGCCACCGGCGGCGGCCCGGAAATCATGGTCTGGGATTGTAACGGCAAAGGCCCCGCCGGCAGCACGCCGCGTATCCTTCAGGGCCACGGCGGCAAGGTGACCGCCCTGAGCTACCAAAGCGCCGGCCACCTGCTGGCCTCGGGCGGAACAGATGCCTGCGTCTTTCTGTGGAACGCGGGCAAATCAAGTTCACCGCTGCGCCAGTTCAAGCTGCCCGCCGCGATCACTTCCGTGGCCTGGTCGCCGGACGGCAGCCGGTTTGTCACGGGCTGTCGGGACGGCACGGTGGCCGTTGGGTCGGCCTAGCGCCGGATTCCGCCCGAGTGGCTTACACGGCCTTCGGCATCATGCCGTTTTTGCGTGCGTAGTCGAAGATGCCGCCGGCATCGATCACGGGGCGGACTTCCCCAAGCGGCTTCAACGAATAGCTCTTGCCCGAGGCGACGTGCCGGATCGTGCCGGCATCAATGTCCACCTCGGCCAGGTCACCGGTCTTGAAGATATCGCACAGGCGTTCGGTGCATTCGATCGGATACACCTCGCCGGTCGCGATGCAGTTGCGGAAATAGATCCGCGCGAAGCTTTCCGCGACCACGCATTCGCAGTTGGCGGCACCGAGGGCGATGGGCGCGTGTTCCCGCGAGCTGCCGCAGCCGAAATTCCGGCCGGCGATCACGATGGGATATTCCGTGTCCATCGCGCCTTCCCGCACGAAGCGCGTCGGATACAGGTTGTTGGGCAGCCCATTCAGCGCATAGCTGCCGAGCTTCTCGTATTCCTCGGCGATGGTCGGCACCAAGTTGAGGAACTGCGCTGGAATGATCTGGTCGGTGTCGATGTTGTCGCGGACGACATAGACCGGGCCCGTAAACTTGCTCATGTCGGGCGGGAGAATGAAGCCCGGCGGCGCCCCGGACAACTCGTTTGTCGCGCCCATGCCGCCCGGGCTCCCGGACCAAAACCGACCACCGGCGTCGCCAAGCTTGAATGCCGGGGCCGGGCGTGAATCCATTCCTCCGCGTGAAAGCTCCTGTGATCGTGGCCGTGGTCGGGGTCGGAGTCGGGTTTGCCGCCGGTTGGGGAACCGGCCGGCTGGGATCGTCCCAACCACAGCCCGCGCCGCCGCCGGCCAGCAATTCCGTCCCGGCCAAAGTCGGCCCTGCCGCGCCGGCGGAACGAACCACGCGCCCCGAGGCGGAAACGCTCCTGCGCGGACTGGCCCTGGAAACCGCCCTTCGGACCGCGCTGGCCGAACCCGACGACGAACTGCGCCGGGAACGCCTACGCAGCCTTGCCACCCAGACCGACTTGGAAACCCACGCCGATGCCCTCGGCAAGGCGGACCGCATTCTCGCGCCCAACGACCGCCAGATCTACCGCCTGCGTTTGCTGGAATTGCTCACGGTCCGCGATCCCGTCGCGGCCGTCGCCGCCGCCCGGACCACTCCGGAATCGGGGCTGCGAAGTTTGGCGCTGGGCACCGTCCTCCAGGCGTGGGCCCGCCACGACGCGGCCGCCTTGCTGCGCTGGCATGGGGCCCAACCCGACGCCGAACGACGCGCCCAACTGGGCTCGTTGGGCACCGCGCTGGGCCTGTATTCTCCGTCCGTCGGCCTGGAATTCTATCGCGGCCTCAAGCTGCCGAACGAACAGCGGGCCTTTGCCCAGGAACTGTTCGGGGCCTGGTCGCAACGCGATCCGGTCGGCGCCTTCCAGGCGGGTTCGCCGGTATTGCTGGCCGCGGGGCTCGGCCCACAGGTCGGCGAACTGCTCATCCGCTGGGCCCAGCACGATCTGGCCGCCGCCCGCGCCGCCCTTAAACAACTCGGCGCCCCCGACAAGCACTGGGACGTGTTCCAGTCCTTCTTCAACGGTTTGGCGGGCCAACAGCCGGCCGCCGCCGCCGAGTTGCTGTCGACGGTTTCCGGCCAGAATCGGCGCCGCGGCCTGCTCGACCAGCTCATCGAAACCTGGGCTGAACAGGACCCCACTGCGGCCCGACGCTGGGCGGAGAGCTTGCCCGAACCCGCCCTCCGGCAAACCGCATTGGCGGCGCTGATCAATCAGGTCAGCTCCCGCGATCCGGCCGCCGCCGCGGCGCTGCTACCCGCCGCGGGCCTGGGGCCGGAGAACTCCTGGGTCTATCGCAACCTGGCCGCGCGCCTGGGCGAACGGGACCCCAAGGCGGCCTTGCGCCTGCTGGAATCCATCCCCGCCCCCACGCTACGCCGCGAGGTGATGCAGGGCCTGATGGACGGCTGGGCCGCCGCCGATCCGAAGGCGGCCGCCGCCTACGCGACCCAACTGCCCGCCGGCCCCACCCGGGAAGCCGCCCTTGGTTCGCTGGTGGACGGCTGGGCCACGCACGACCTGCGGGCGGCCGTCGAGTTCACCCGGAACCTGGAATCCAAGCGCGAGCAGAATACCCTGCTCGGCACGCTGATGTGGGAGCTGGGCAGCCAGAATCCGGAACTCGGCAAGGAAGTCATCCTCGGGGCGCCGGCCGGCCCGGGGCGCTCCGCCCT
>JBIIUN010000256.1:0-7339 GCA_044339945.1 Kapaibacterium sp. (SeqCode) | reverse complement strand
ATCCTCCGCGAGATGCAGTCCGCCCGGGAAGGCATCGAGCAGTTGGGCAAGTGGGGCCGCGGCCGGCTGCGGCTGGGGGCCACGTCGTCCATCTGCACCGTGCTGCTGCCGCCGGTGCTGCGGGAATTCAAGGAGAGCTTCCCGCAGAGCCACATCCAGGTGGAGCCGGGCGACAGCCGGGAACTCATCCTCGCCCTCGAACGCCAGAAGATCGACCTGGCGGTCGGCCTCCAGCACACGCCCGACGAACGGTTCGACTTCCTGCCGCTCTTCACCGACGAGCTGGTCTTCATCACGTCGCCGTTGCACCCGTGGGCGCAGGACGGCGCGGTGAACCGGGCCGACATCCCCAAGCAGAGCCTCATCATCTACCGCAAGGGCTCGCACACGTTCCGGATCGTCGACGACTACTTCCGCAAGGAGGACGTGGTGCTCAATACCGTGATCGAGCTCGGGTCCATGGAGGCCATCAAGGAGATGGTGAAACTCGGCCTCGGCGTGAGCATCGGCGCCCCGTGGGTGGCGCAGGAGGAACTACGCAACGGTTCACTTGTCGCCCTGCCGCTCGGCCGCCGCAAACTGAAGCGCGACTGGGGCATCCTGCACTGGCGCGGCCGGCGCCTGACCCTCGCGGAGGAAACTTTCGTGGGCCTGAGCCGCACCGCGGCGGAGAACCTGACGCTCACGCTGGAATGAGCCGGCCGGCAACCGCTCATGGAATTCGCTTTGGGGCTTCGCGGAAGCAGCGCGCCTTTCCCGGCGGGTCGTGGCCGACCCGCGGAGAGACGATCCGGCGCTTCGGTGAGCGACCACATTTCCTGTAACCTGCGCCTCGCGGTCCGTCAGGAGCCCGTGTATGGCCAACAATTTCTGCCCCACCTGCAAAGCGCCCGTCCCGGCCAATGCGCCCGGTGGGTTCCCCTCGCCTGCCTGCTCCGCGAGACCGATGAGCCGCCCTTGCAGGACATCCCCGTGACGAGCATCAAGGTAGCCGGCTACGTGGACGGCCAGTCCGTCATGCCCGAAGGCCTGCTCGACGCCCTGACCGACGACCAAGTCACGGACCTCGTCCGTTACGCGCAGTCGCTGAAGTGATGGCAGCCAGCGCGGAGTCGCCACGCCGGAGACGGCGGTTTTCCGGTCACCGAGGCCAACACTGCCGACGTGCTGCGATCCATTTCAGCGGGCAGCAATCAAGGGCTTCCCGTGGGTCTGCTGCTACTTCGAACTGCCGAGCACCTTGGGAGAGTCCAAGCCAGCTTCGAGTTTTCGCTTTTGCTGTTTGGTGAGCAACGTTGTCTCCGCGTGGTTGGAGCGCCGCAAATACTGGATCCATCGGGGGAATCCCTCGACACCGACCGGCTCCGCCTTCAGGGAGTCGCCTTCAATCCGAAACAGGCGGTAGACCCAGTAGGAGTGTTCTCTGCGGTCCCGCGACACACCGGCCCCCAACTGCAACATATCGGTGACCACCCAATGCCATGGTCCGTCACGCTTGAACTGCACCAGACTGTCGGGGCCAAAGCCAAACTGGTAAAGCTCGTGGCTGCGCTGGCCATTCTTGCCCGAGAGGACCAACGTCACCGTCTGCCCAATGGCTGCCAGACCGCAACCGTGGGGATCATAGCGCAGGATGAAGTCGGGAATCTTATCCCCGTTGAGGTCGGCGGACGATAACAGGACTTCCTCGTAATCGCTCGCATCTGGCACCTCAGCCTGATGGATGCGATTCTCCCAGTTCACGGACAGTTTCCACTTTTGCCCCTGTTTTGCCACGGCCGCGGTTGGAAGATTCGTCCCAGCCGCCTTCAGCGCGAACTTCCAGCCGGCCTTGTTCCGAACCTCCGTCCCGGCGAACTCTGCGGGTTGCTGGGCGGTCCACTCCGACCACTTCACCTGCCGAGGTGCTTGGTTGGTAGTAAATGGCGACCACTTCTCTGGGGCGGCGTCGCAAACAAAGGCCACCAGTAAACCGATCGTTCGCAAGTAGTGTCTCAGTGTCTTGGTCATGATCCTTACGGTCTTCATTTGGGTTCCTCGCTACTTTCGGTGCCTGGCGACGGACGGTATCGCGAGGTTTCCGGTGACGAACTAGAGCATGGCGATCAAATACTCGCGGCTGCGTTAGTCGCATGTTCTGCGTTTCACGGCGCTGGAGACGCCGTTGAGGCACTCCAGGAAGCCGGCGCTCAACCAACCGCCGTTGCAATGGGCCAGGATGCCCCAGATGCTTCTCGATCGGGTAGGCGACCCTGGCCAGAGGGTCCAGCGTCTCGCCGAAGCGTTCGCACTTGCCGCGCACCCAGCCCCAGCCAGCTCTCCAGGCGGTGGCGGAGCCGCCCGGGTTTTCAGTCCTTGCTGTTTGGCTCTTCGTCACCAGCCAGCTTCACGCCGCCCCGTTGTTGCTCGGGTCGGCGTCCTTGATGACGAAGCGCGCCTGGAGCCGCGCCACCTCACTCGCCAACCCGGCCCGCTTCACCGAGTCGAGCACGGCGTCGAAGTCCTTGCAGGCGGAGGGCGCCTCGTCCTTCGGACACGGGCGGCAGTCGGTCAGGAGGTCGTGGACCACGAACTCGGCGTCCACCGTCCGCTGGTCGAGTGGGGGTGCAGCCCGGTCGTTGCCAGCACCAGCCGCCGAAACTTCGCGCCCGGCTGGGGCACCTGGCCAGCCTTTCGGGATCGGGCCCCGCCCAGACCGCGCCCTTGGCTGCGGCGGTGGGCGGATTTCAGTGCATCCGGCGGCCCGCTGCCGGCGGATATGGGAGCAACCGTATGGAATGCTTCAATCTGCGAGGGCCCAGGCTTCGCTGGTTTCGGAACTGGGCTTGCCCGGGAACCGGACTGGCCCAACTTCCGCCCATGATTCCTTGGCGCGCCTGGTGGGTTGGGTTGTTGGCCTGCGGCATGGGTTGGATGGCCCGTAGTGCCACGCTGGAGGTGGCGCCGCCCGACGCCAACGGTTGGCACCGTCTCCGGTCGGCCGGCGAGTCCAACCGCGTGCAGGTGTTGCAGGCGTCCGTTGACCTGGGCACCTGGACCGAGGCCGGGGTGTTTCACGGCGGTCCGATCGACTTCGCTGACGTGACGGCACCGACGAACACCAGCCGTTACTTCCGGGTCGTGAGCCGGGCCAGGACGGCGGCGGACGATGGCCGGAACCAACTGGCCCTGCCCGATGACCCGTTTGCCGTGCAGCCCTTCGCCGCGATCGGGGAATCCGGCGTGAACTGGGTCAAGTTCGCCATCCTGCTCGGCGACGAGACGCGGGTGTGGTTCCAGGACAGCAACAAACATCCGTTTCATCACGACTATGCCAAACTCCGGCTGGCTCCGTTCCTCGGGATGTCGCGCGCGAACTTCGACCAACGCACGCTGCACCGGACCAATCAGCTGGCGGTGCTCGGCGCGGTGCTGATCCCGGCGGACAATCGGGGCGAATACGGCATCCAGTTCGTCGGCCAGGACGCCTTCCCGCGCGAGGAGGTCGTGCGCTGGCTACGGCTGGTGGCGGCGGCCGTGCGCGCCCCGGCCGGGACCCGCGCCTTCTACCTGCCCACGTTCGAGCAGGCGCCGACCGCGCAGGCGAATCGCGACTGGCTGGCCGCGGCGGGCTTCGAGGTCGCGTCGTCGGAACGCTGGCTGATCAGCGACGCGGTCTACAGCGCGGGCTGGGCGCTGGGCCGACTGACTTACGTGCCGACGGCGGAGATCCACTCGGCCTACGCGAGCGGGCGGCTGCGCGCCACGGACATCCTGTTGACGGACGCGGTGCCGGCGGAGGTGCCGTTCGTGGCGGGCATCATCACGCTGGCCCCGGCCACGCCCAATTCGCACGTCGCAATCCTGGCCCAGGGCCACGGCGTGCCGTTTGTCTGGTTTGCCGATCCGGCGATGCGGGCCGAGGCACAGGCCTTGGCCGGCCGCGAGGTCGCCCTGCGGACGGAGCAACTGTTCTTCTCGACGGCGACGTTGATCGACGTCGAGGGCCAGTTGCCGGCGGCTTTCCGGGACGAACTGCTCACGCTCAAGCGGCCGACCCCGATCCGCTATGTGCCCAAGCAGTCGCTCGGACTCATCGCCACCAACGTGCAGGAACTGCGGCCCGACGCGGTCCGCCACGTCGGTGGCAAGGCGGCCAACTTTGGCCTGCTGCGCCGGGTCGTGCCGGCCAATTCCGAGCCGGCCATCGCCCTGACGTTTGACCTGTGGGACGAGTTCCTGGCGCAGGCTCTTCCCGGCGGTCGCACGCTCCGCGAGGAGATCGCCTTCCGCCTGAACGGCCTCACGAACGCCAACGATGTCCTCTCCGCCCAGGGGCGGCTGCTCGCAGTGCGGGACACCTTCACGAAGACCGCCCGGTTTTCCGCGGCCCAGCAGGCGGCCGTCCTCGGGGCGCTGACCAATGCCGGTTTCGACGGCACGCGGAAGCTCCGGTTCCGCAGTTCGACCAACGTCGAGGACAGCGAGGACTTCACCGGCGCCGGGCTTTACGACAGCTACAGCGGCTGCCTGGCGGACGAGCTTGATGACGACGCCTCCGGGCCGTCGGCGTGCGATCCGACGGAGGCCAACGAGCGGGGCGTGTTCCGGGCGATCCAGCGGGTCTACGCGAGCTTCTACAACGACAACGCCTTTCTCGAACGCCTCCGCCGCGGCGTGAAGGAGGACGAGGTCGGCATGGCCGTGCTCGTCCACCACTCGTATCCGGACGAAATTGAAATGGCCAACGGCGTGGCGACGCTAAAATGGCAGAAGCAGTTTGGCAGCGTGTCGCTCGAAGGCCGGCTCGTGTCGCAGCTCGGCGCGGAATCCATCACGAACCCCGACAATGCGGCGCGGCCGGAGACCGTGGACTTCTACCGCTCCTTCGGCTCCACCGCCGTGGCCCTGCGGCAGAGTTCGAGCCGGGTGCCGCTGGGTGGTCACGTGATGCGCTGGGAAACCGACTACCAGCAACTGGTCTCCCTGCTCGCCATGGTCGCGAACGGCTATGCCCAGATGTTCCCGGCCAAGACCGAGTTCGCCCTCGACTTCGAATACAAGCGGGTCGCGCCGGGCACGCTGGACCTGAAGCAGGTCCGACCGTTGCCCCAGCCCAAGGCGACGCCGATCACGACCTTCCTGCTGCCGACGACGGAAACGCTGTGCGTGCTGGAGGGGGAATTCTCCGACGTGTTCGCGAAGCATCGGCTGAAGTGTGAACTGAATCTCACCTCCGGCGCCCGGCGGCTCTCCGAAAGCAATCTCACCACGTCGATTTACACCCAGGGCCAGTTCGCCACGCGGATCGGCGACGAAGAGGTCCGGCTCACCAACGACGTCACCTTGTGGCCGGAGTTTCAGCACAGCCGGAGCGGAGATGACCTGCGCGATTCCTGGGCCGTCGGTTCGGGAACGAACCGGCGAATTCTGACGCTGACGACCCCGGTTATTCGCTCGGCCACCGCCCCGCAGACGCCGTTGGTCACCGTGCGCGACTTCATGCTCACCCTGGAGGCGAAGTATGCCACCGCGCAGCCGACCTTCGATTTCTCCGGTCCGAGCACGACGCTGAACGACACCGTTCTGTTGACCTTGTGTCCGGTCATCCGGTCGGACTCATTGCTCCAGAACCGGGCCTTCACGAACAGTTCCCAAGTCGTGGTGCGACCGCAGTTTTGGTGGCCCCAACCGCCGAAAGGCCCGAGCGCCGGCTACACCGCCCCGAACTTGGGCTTTGTCGAGACGCGCATCACCGGCCTCACCACCGAACCCCTCGTGCTGCGCGCCCGCGCGGCGCAGACCTACTCGCCGGGCCATCACAACTTCTGGGAGGCGTTCCTGTTCGAGCCGCGGCTGGATCCGGCGGTGAGCGCGGCGCAGTTGGCCGAACTGGAAGCGAAACAGATCCGCCAACTCGTGGTGGATGGCGGGCTCGACGGCGTTGCGTTCTGGGCGGTGAATGCCGCGGGCAAGTTGCGGTCGCTGCCGTGAGCCGAAGCCCGCCGTTTAACGGGCGGGCAGTTCGACATGTTCGCTGCTCCGACGCAGGCCGTCGTTGTCGGTCGCTGCCAGGAAAGCAACCAGCGGCCGCATGGTGGGCAGTTCGGCCGCGAGGCCGTGGGCACCGATCCGGGCGGGGACCGTTTGCCAACGACGCTTCTGCCACGGACCGACATCGGTGGTGTAACACAGCGTGGCGTCACGCAGACGGGCCGGATCTCCGACGGCCGCGGACAAAGCCTGTCCCTTCACCTCGGTCTCGAAAATCGCCAGCGGCGGTTTTCCTTTCCGCAGCACGCTGTCCACGAAGGCGTCTACTTCCGGAAACGTCCAGATGTGTCCATGCGGCAGGTCCACGACCACCGAGACGTTCCGGTGTTGTGGAGGAACCAAATGGTAGGACCGTTGGTAGCTGTCGAGCGGATAGGCGAAGTCCGTGGTGCCATTGAGGAACAGGGTCGGGCAGCGCACGCCGCCGAGATATTGGCTGGGATCGAACAGGCGAAGCCAGTGTTGGCGGGCCTCCGGCGTCATGGCCGCCAGCGAGCCAGCCGTCCACACGCTGTTGTCACCCAGGAAGCCACATCCGTAGACGGGCACAGCGACCTTCAGCCGCGGATCAATGCCTGCCACGATGCAGGTCAGATAACCACCCCAACTGATGCCGGTAATGCCAATGCGCTCGGGGTCCACGTCGGGCAGCGAACGGAGCAACGAATGTCCCCGCACCACGGCGGCGACGGCATGGTAGGTCCACATGTTGGTCGCGTCGGAATCCGCGAAGTCGCGGAATTTCACCGCATCGGCCTGGTCCGGCCCGCCGTCGGGCAGACGCCCGTCGGGGCCATTGCCTGCAAGGTCCATGGCCAACGCAACGTAGCCCCTGTGAGCCCAATGTTCCGCCCATTCCTTGAACGCCTTCCCGCCGCCGCCATGCACCAGCAACATGGCCGGCCGGCGAACAGATTCAGGGTTGCCCATCCGCAGATCCCGGGGCCGACCGAGATAGGCGAAGACACGGGTCGGTTTCCCGTTCAGCGGTTCACCGGCGTAGAAGACCTCCTGCACTAGGCCGTCGGTTTTGCCCCAGTCGACCGCTGGAGTGTTCGCGAGCGCGGTAAGGTTCCACGGGCCGGTGACGCGGGCGGCTGGCGGCCGGGAAACGCAACCGAAGCCCGCCAGCAGGGCGACCAGCAAGGGGAGCAGCGTGACGGCTCGCGGCGAGGAAGTTCGCATGGAGCGATCCTTATCCCTCGACGAAGTCCTTACAACCCATCGCAGCGCCGGCGCGGATTCGAGAGTGCAAACCGCAGGCGACTATGGCGAGCATGGCTCCGAAATGACTTCCCCGCCGACA
>JBIIUN010000255.1:0-7359 GCA_044339945.1 Kapaibacterium sp. (SeqCode) | reverse complement strand
CAGGTGAAGAACGGCGACAAGACCACGACCTACTACCTGAAGGGCGACGTCAGCCAGAAGTTCCACAAGAACCTCTGCGGCGACACCGCCAAGATCAACGTCGAGGGCAAGTGCGTGAAGGAAGGCGAGAAGCTGGTCGTCACCGTCGCGAAGATCGAACTCGCCAAGTAAGCGATCCCGAGCCGACCCAGAAGCCCGCCGTGGAGCAATCCCGGCGGGTTTTTGTTTGCTGGGGCGACCGGAAACTCGCGTTTGCCGGGAGCGCGGACTTTCCAGTCCGCCCGGCGAGCGTCACCGACGCGAGCAGTCGGCTTCCCCGCTTCCAAAACCTCCGAAGATTCCTCCATCATCACGCGTGCGTTCGCCTGGCCAGCCCGATGATGCCCAGCGTCATGCCCGCCGTGCCCACATCCGTGCCGTCACCGCCAACCTCGCCGAGTTCCACACGCCCCTTGCGCGTTCGGTTGCCGCGCTCGGCTTCCGCGGTTGGCACTCCCGGGGCTACCTGCCGCACTTCGACCAACCCGGCACGGTTCAGGCCGTCACCTTTCGGCTCGCCGACTCGCTGCCGGCCGAGGTCGTTGCGCGCCTCGCGGCGCTGGCTGATTCGCCCGCCAGGCGAAAGCTGCGTGAAGATTGGCTCGATCGCGCTCGCGGAGCCTGCTGGCTGCGGCGGCCGGAAATCGCCCAACTCGTCGAGGACGCGCTGCTCCATTTTGACGGCGAGCGTTACCGCCTTGGCGCCTGGTGCGTGATGCCCAACCACGTTCACACGCTGTTCGAGGTTACCACCACCCCGCTGGGTGAAATCGTGAAGAGCTGGAAGGGCTACACTGCCCGCGAAGCCAATCGCCTGCTCGGACGGGAAGGTGCCTTCTGGGAAGAGGAATACTGGGACCGCTTCATGCGGAACGAGCGGCACTTTCGCGACACCGTTCGCTACATCGAAAACAACCCGGTGAAGGCGCGGCTCACGCAGACCTCCGATCCCCGCGAATGGCCGTGGAGCAGCGCGCGGCGCCGGGACGATTTCGAGCGACTGCCCACGGAACGTGGGGAGGGAGGTTGAGCGTGGAGTCGGACTGCTCGCGCCTTACGGCGCTCGCGGGCGGACTGGAAAGTCCGCCCCCCTGAGCGCGGAGCGCCTGGCCCACGCTGCTGAAAACACCGTGCGCTCGGCCCGGGAGGGCGGGTTTTCTTACCCGCCCGCGAGCGCCGCAGGTGCGAGCAGTGGCAAACTTCCCTTGAGTGCAATGAAGGGCGGCCAGTAGTTTGCCTGAGCTTGTCCGAGGCAACCTAAGGTGTCGGCATCGTTTGCAGCCAAACGAGAATTTCCGGCCGTGGCCACCGAGCTGGATTCGGCCCCCGACCAAGCCCGTGAGTTGAACCATGTTGCTGGCGACGTTCTGCCAGGATTGGAGCGCGTTCGGTTGGCCCGTTGCAGCCGCCATCGCGATCGGTGTGTCCGGCGCACTGGCGACGGGCGGGTTTCGCATTCCGTCCCCGCCGGTGCGGGGTCACCTTCGTGCTTGGCTGCCGCTGCTAATGCTCGCCTGCTGCATAAGCATACGGCTTCTCGATGGGAACGGCGGGTTCGGGTTCTTTCGCAAATGCTACTACACCCAGCTGGATGTCGCCTTTATCGTCAGCTTTGCGTTTGGCGCCGGCTTTGAGCTCGGCGCGCTGCGGGAACGGCACCGGCTCGTCCGAGCGTGTGGCTGTCTCTATTTTCCGGCCTACATATGGCTGTTCCTCCAGGCGGCTCGTTACATTGAACGGATGTATCACTGGTGGGAGTAAGGGTTCTGGCTAGACCCGGGCTACGAAGTCGGCTCAGACGGCGCCGTAGCGCAGATTTTCAATCTGCTGTATCGCCGGCTTGCAGCCGGCAGCGCTGCGGGGGAACGGCGCGTCCCAACCACAGCTCGTGGCGCAGGAAAAAACCTGCGAAACAGCAGGCTGCCCGCCTGCGCTACCTGGCCCGCCTTACCGTCCATCGCCAAGAGCGGGCAGGACCGCCTTCACCTTCGCCAGTTCCCGTTCCCGCAGCCACATCACGATCACCGGGGTCACGATCAGGATGTGCAGCAGCGAGCTGATGGTGCCGCCGATCACCGGGGTCGCGAGCGGCTTCATCACCTCGGCGCCGGTCTGCTGGCTCCACATGATGGGCAGCAGGCTCGCGATGGTCGTGCCCACGGTCATGAACTTCGGCCGCAAGCGCAGCCGGGCGCCGGCCTTGATCGCCTCGAGCAGGTCCGCGGCGTTGAAGGCGGCGCCGCGTTCGGCCTGCTTCTTCCCGATGGCTTCCTCCAGATAGACGACCATCACCACGCCGGTCTGGATGGCGATGCCGAAGAGCGAGATGTAGCCGATCCACACCGCCACGCTGAAATTGTAGCCCAGCGCCGCCTGGAGGAACACGGAACCGCTCAGCGCAAACGGCACGGCGAGGATGACGTGGGCCGCCTCCTTGGCCGAGTGGTAGACCATGTAGAGCAGCAGGAAGATGATGAAGAGCGACACGGGCACGATGAGCTTCAGCGTGCGTTCGGCGCGGATGAGGTCCTCGAACTGGCCGCTGTATTCCACGGTCATGCCCGGCGGCAGGCCAGGCACAATCTCCGCTTCGACCCGGCGTTTCACCTCCGCGACGAAGCCGCCGAGGTCGCGGTCCTGCACGTTGGCCTGCACGAAGACGCGCAGGCGGCCGTTTTCGCTGGCGATCTCGTTCGGGCCGGTGACGCGGCGAATCTTCGCGACCTGGCCCAGCGGGATGTGCTGGCCGGCCGGGCTGGTGACGAGCACGTCGCCGAGACGTTCAAGGTCCTCGCGTTCGCTGCGCTGGAACCGGACCTGAATGGGAAAGCGCTGCCGGCCCTCGATGGTCGTGGTGACGTTCTTACCGCCAAGGCCGGCTTCCACGGCGTCAAGCACGGTGGCCGCGCTCAGCCCGAAACGCGCGGCGGCGGGACGATCAATCTCGATCTCCAGATACGGTTTGCCCTGCACGCGGCTGGGCGCAACGCCCACCGCGCCGGGCACCGATTCGACGAGGCGCTGGACCTCAAAGGCCTTGGCCTGGAGCGCGTCGAGATTGTCGCCGAGCAGCTTCACGCCGAGCTGGGCGCGGATGCCGGTCGAGGTCATGAGGATGCGGTTCTCGATGGGCTGGAGAAAGCCGGGCACGTAGCCGGGAACGGCGGTCAGTTTTTCGGTGAGTTCGGCGACCAGCTTCTGGCGGGTCATGCCGGGGCGCCACTCGGGGTTGCGCACGGTCCAGGGAATCGTGAACAGCCCGAACACGCTGCGGTTCGTCGCGAGGAACTCCGGCTTCAGCATGATCGTGGTCTCGATCATCTCGACCGGCGCGGGATCGGTCGCAGTTTCGGCGCGGCCCAGCTTGCCGCCGACGCTGGCGACTTCCGGCACGGCAGCGATCACGCGGTCCTGCCAGGCCATGATGCGTTTCACCTCGGTGAGCGAGGTCGCCGGCAACAGCACGGGCATGAAGAGCAGCGAACCCTCGTTGAGCGTCGGCATGAACTCCTTGCCCAGCCCCTTGAAGGCGGTGGCGAGGGCCGGGTAGCGAGGGGCGAGGCGATCCAGCCATGGGCGCGGCAAGCCCCACGCGACCACTTGCGACGCGGCGAGGATGACCGCCGCGAGGCCGAGCACGAGGCCGCGGTGGCGGAGCGACCAGTTCAGCGCGGGATCGTAGGCCCGCAGCAGGAACTTCATGATCCAGTTGTCCTCCTCGGCGTGGAACGGACCGCGCACGAGGAACGTGCAGAGCACCGGCACCAGCGTGACGGCCAGCAGCGTGGCGCCGAGGCAGGCGAAGGTCTTGGTGTAGGCCAACGGGTGGAACAGCTTGCCCTCCGCGCCGCCGAGCACGAACACCGGCAGGAACGCGAGGATGATGATGGCCATTGCGAAGAAGATCGGCCGGCCCACCTGCTTCGCGGCGGCGAGCGTGCAGGCGTAGGTTTCCGCGGCATCCAGCCGGCCGCCCTTGGCGTGCTCCGCCTCCTCGCAGTGCCGGATGACGTTCTCGGTCATCACGATGCCCGCGTCCACGAGCACCCCGATGGCGATGGCGATGCCGGAAAGCGACATGATGTTGGAGCTGATGCCGAACTGCTCCATGAGGATGAACGAGACGAGGATCGAGGCCGGCAGCGGGATGGTGACGATGAGGATGCTGCGGAAGTGGAACAGGAACACGATGTGCGCGAGCGTCACCAGGATGACCTCCTCGATCAGGGCGTGCTTCAGCGTGCCGATGGTCCGCGCGATGAGGTCGCTGCGGTCATAGAACGACCGGATGGTGACGCCCGGCGGCAGGCTCGGACTGAGCTGCGCAAGCTTCTCCTTCACGCGGCGGATGACCTCCATCGCGTTCTCGCCGGTCCGCATGACCACGATGCCGCCCACCACTTCGCGGCCGTCCACATCGAGCGTCCCGCGCCGGAAGTCCCCGCCGATTTCCACGCTGGCGACGTCACGCAGGTAGACCGGCGTGCCGTTCTTTTCCATCAGCACGATGCCTTCAAGATCCGAGACCTGCTTCACGAGGCCGACGCCGCGCACGACGAACTCCATGCCGTTCTCCTCGATGGTCTTGCCGCCGACGTTCAGGTTGTTCGCGCCGACCGCCATCATCACGTCCTGCAACGACACACCGAGCGCCCGCATCCGCGTCGAGCTGACCTCGATCTGGTATTGCCGAACGAAGCCGCCGACCGAGCCCACTTCCGCCACGCCGCCGACACCCTGGAGCTGGTAACGCACGAAGAAGTCCTGCAACGCGCGCAACTGGCCGAGGTCGTAACCCTGGCCGCTGGGCGCCTTCGTGGGGTCCACGTCGAGGTAGTATTGGTAGATCCAGCCGAGGCCGGTCGCGTCGGGGCCGAGTTGCGGGACGACGCCGGCCGGCATCTGGCTGGTGAGCAGGTTGAGCCGTTCCAGCACCCGCGAGCGGGCGAAGTAGTTGTCCACCTTGTCCTCGAAGATCACGGTCACGAGCGAGAACCCGAACATCGAGGTGGCGCGCACGGTCTTCACACCGGCAAGGCCCTGGAGGTTCACCGACAGCGGATACGTCACCTGGTCCTCGACCTCCTGCGGCGACCGGCCCATCCAGTCGGCGAAGACCATGACCTGATTCTCGCTGAGGTCGGGAATCGCATCCACCGGCGTGCGGTAAACGGACTTCACGCCCCACGCGACGAGGAGCAACGAACCGCAGAGAACCAGGAAGCGGTTCTTCAGGGACCATTCAATGAGGCGGGAGATCATGGGCCGCAAAAAGGCGCAGGAGGCGCAAAAGGGTTACGGTTGGGAAGATTGGGAAGAACCGGCAGGGAGCACCGCATCGCGGAGGGCGAACTTGCGGATCTCGAACTTGGCGGCGCCGAAGTTGATCAACAGGCCGTGTTCTACCCGGGCGGCCCGGAGGTAGCCCAAGAGCTGGGCGATGTCTTCGTTCTCCAGAGCCTTCCGGGCTTTCACTTCGATGATTAACTGCCCGGCAACAATGATGTCAGCACGGAAATCACCCAGGACGGTGCCGTCTTCGTCGTAAACCTGCAGGGGGACTTCCGTTTCGGCATGAATACCTTGTTTCCTGAGCCGGTGAACAAGAGCGTTCTGGTAGATCTTCTCGACGTGTCCGTGCCGTAGGTAGCGATGGATGGCGAAGCCCGTCTCACGGACCTTGTCGCAGAGCTGGAAGATTTCGGATTTGGCAGATTCTGAGTTCATTGTGTGTTCGTTCAGGCTGAGTTCTTTTGCGCCTTTTGCGCCTCTTTGCGGCTCCGTCATTGCGCTTTCACCTCCGTGCCGCAATCGAGCATCTCGGCGCCGAAGTAGGGATTCCGCACCGGCACTGAGAATTGCAGCCACTCCGCCCTCGCCGGCGCGCCGGGGAACGACTTTTTCGTCATCGGGCATTGAAACACCCGCAGGTCGGCAAATCCGCCGCCGGCGCGCACCCGCTTCGCCAAGGCGACGATCTCGTCGCTGAACGTGTGAAACTGCCGCCGGGCCACTTCGAGGCTTGGCGCCGCTTCGAGCTGAGCCGCGGCTTCAAGCCGCGCAACGGCGACGTCCCATCCGCCCGCCTCCCGCAGCACGCCACCCAACTTCGGCAAGCCGGCCCGCAGCGGCGGCGCGGCGGCGTTGTAGGCCTCAAGATTGTCCGCCGCCAAGGTGTCGCGGAGGCGGTCCGCCAGGAGGAGGAACTCGCGCACGGCAGCCTGTTGCGCCGGCAGGAGGGCCGGGGCGTTCGTGATCGTGCCCGTCGGGGTCGCGGCCGCGCTCACGTCGGCATTGAGCTGCGCCTGCGAATCCAACAGCAGATTGCCCCGGGTGACCACACGCTCGCCCTCGGTGAGCCCGGCCGTGACTTCCCAGACATCGTCGCCGGACCGGCCGAGGCTGACCGCCCGCTGCTCATACGCGCCGTTGCCGCGCTCGACATAGACCACGGCTTGGCCGCCGGGCGACAGCACCGCCGAACGCGGGACCACCAGCACCGGCGCCGTTTCCACCCGCACCCGACCGTCGGCGAAGGCCCGGTGCCGGATCAGGCGCCGCGACTGGCCGCCTTCTTCGACCAGCGGATTCGCCAGCTCGACGCGCACCTTCGCGCTGCGGGTATCGTCCTTGAGATTGGGGTCGATGAACGCGATGACGTTGGTGAAGACCTGTCCGGGCAACGATGGCG
This sequence comes from Kapaibacterium sp. (SeqCode), assembly GCA_044339945.1. Taxonomy (GTDB): domain Bacteria; phylum Verrucomicrobiota; class Verrucomicrobiia; order Limisphaerales; family UBA9464; genus CAIWAH01. Next base: position 629 of record JBIIUN010000255.1, on the reverse strand, counting down.
CGGTGACCTCGACGGCCAGCCCGGGCTTCAGCCACGCGAGATCGCGTTCATAGGCATCGAACACGAACCACATGGAGCTGAAGTCCGCGAGTTCGAAGAGCTTGTCGCCCTCCTTCACGTATTGGCCGGCGTAAACTTCCTTGGCCACCACCGTGCCGGTCATGGGCGCGAGCAGTTCCACCGTAAGTTGGTTCGAACCGAAGTTCGTCGGCAGCTGCGCGATCTGGTCCTCGGCCAAGCCGAGCTGACGCAGGCGCAAAGCCGCGGCCGCCGCCAAGCCGCCGCCGGGCGCCGAACGGGCCGCGAGGAATTCCCGCACCGCCGTGAGCAGCATCGGGCTGTAAACCGCCGCCAAAGGCTGCCCGGCCACCACTTCGGCGCCGAGCTGGTTGACGAACAGGCGATCCAGTCGGCCATCCACCGAGGCGGACAGGAACCGGTGGCGTTGGTCGTTGTCCTCGAGCGTCCCGGCCACCCGGAACGTGCGGGTGATGGCGGCGCGCCGGACCGGTTCGGTCGCAACGTGGATGACGGTCAACTGATTGGAGCTGAGCGTGACCAGGCCGGCCTCGGCGCTCAGTTCGGTGTCGCCTTCATAGACGGGCGTCAGGTACATGCCGCAGATCGTG
>JBIIUN010000253.1:0-7407 GCA_044339945.1 Kapaibacterium sp. (SeqCode) | reverse complement strand
GCCATCTGGACGTTGAACGCGGGCTGATACTCCGCCTCGTTGCGGGCGTGGAGCAGGCGCTGGGCTTCGTGACGGTCGGAGGTGCCGAGGCTCTCCTGCTTGCCCGTCTCGTTGTCCTCGACATAGAAGCGGCCCGTGAGGCCGCGCTGATACATGCGGAACCGTGGCTTCATAACGTTTTGGTGTTATGAGCGTGAAAGGCAGGGTTCCCGGCCGGTTAGCGGGTTCTGACGGAGTGTCGGGGCCGTGGTGGCGGGGTAGTCCCGCCCGGCATCCCAATACTGTCAAAACTGCTGGCACCGGCCCCCTCTGTTCCGCACACACCGTTGTCAGTCAGCCACTTGGGACAACCGCCTAACGGTCCAAGCTCAGCGACCCGGCCCACGGGACGCTACGATTGCAAACCAGGACGTCATGCCGGGTTAGCAGCGCATGGTTAGGCGTTTCCGGGTTGTTGAAAGGGCGGCTCATCGCATGTGATAGACCATAGCTGACTGTAATGCTGCCCTGAGCGCGTCCGAGGGACAATCGGGAAAGTGCGCTACCAACTCGGGCTCGAACTGCACGAGGTCGGCAGGTCCAATCTCGCGGCGCGTCTGATAGATAGTGGTGAGAGTCTGCAAGTGAGGCTTGAGAACTCGAATGGCGCGCTCCAGCACAGTCGCAGCAACACGAAGTGCCGAAGCAGCATCGGTAGCGGAAACGCCTCGGCAATGACGGCGAAGCGCACGAACAGCAGCGTCCTCGGAATCGTATCCACGCCAACGGAGCTTCCATGCGATCTCTACAGCCTTCGCGCTGCACGCGGAATCTGGTGGCTTGGAACTCATGTGCGCGAGGAAACGCCTAACAGTTAAGTGAGCGACAAGTTTGAGGTGGTTTTGTCGCCATAGTGATATGCCGCAATTCCTGTGAGGCCGTAAGCGGTTGTCTGGCCGCGGGTTCCCAATCCACACCCGCAAGAATATCGGACGAATTCAGCGAAAACCGACAGGCGAGCCGAAGCGAAACCGACCGGGACGCGGAGCTGCGGGGGCGCATGGAAGATCCGGTTTCGCCAGGGCAGTTCCGCCGGATCAGGTCGTCAGTTGGGCGAGGCGGCCGGTGCTGTCGCCGAAGCGTTCCTGGTGGGCGCCCATGCGGTCGAGCAGGTCCAGGTAGAGGTTGGCCAGCGGGGTGTCCTTGGCGTAACGCACGTGGCGGCCGGGCGCCAGGGTGCCGCCGCCGCGGCCGGCGAGGAGGATGGGCAGGTCGTGGTGGGCGTGCTGGTTGCCGTCGGCCAGGCCGGAACCATACATGACCATGCTGCTGTCGAGGAGGTTGCCGGTGCCGTCGGGGGTTTCCTTGAGGCGCCGGAGGAAGTAGGCGAATTGCTCGACGTGGAAGCGGTTGATCTGGGCGATCTTGGCCTTCTTCTCGGGATCGTTCTGGTGATGGGACAGGTCGTGGTGCCCGTCGCGGACGCCGATCTGCGGGTAGGCGAGGTTGCTGCCGTCGTGGGCCACGACAAAGGTGGAGATGCGCGTGGTGTCGGTCTGGAAGGCGAGCACCAGCAGGTCATACATCATCCGGATGTGGGCCTGGCGGTCGCCGCTGACTTCCTCGAGGAACTTGTCCTTGGGCAGGCCCACGGAGTCCTTCTCGGTGCGTTCGATGCGGCGTTCGAGGTCGCGGACGGAGGAGAGGTATTCGTCGAGCTTGCGGCGGTCGGAGGTGCCGAGCTTGGGGGACAACTGGCGGGCGTCCTCGCTCACGAAGTCGAGGATGCTCTTGCGCTGGGTGGCGCGGCGGGCGCGGGCCTCGGCGGAAAGCCCGGAATCGGTGGTGGCGAAAAGGCGTTCGAAGGCCAACCGGGGATTGGTCTCCGGCGGCATGGGCGCGGTGGGGGTGCGCCAGGAGACGTTGAAGGAGTAGGCGCAGGAGTAGCCGGAGTCGCAGTTGCCGGAGATCTGGCCGCGGTCGCAGCCGAGTTCGAGGGAGCGGAGGGCGGTGAGGTCGCCGACCCGTTGCGCGGCCACCTGGTCCACGGACACACCCACGCGGATGTCGGCGCCGGCGGTCTTGCGCGGCTGGGCCGCGGTGAGGAAGGAGGAGGCCGCGCGGGCGTGGTCGCCGGCGCCGTCCCCGTTGGCGCGGCCCTTGTCGAGGGCGAGGCCGCTGAGGACGAGCAGGTCTTTCCGGTGGTCCGCGAGCGGCTGGAGCGTGGCGGGCAGGGCGAAATCGGCGCCAAGTTCGGCCGGGGTCCAGTTGGCCATGTCGGCGCCATTGGGCACGTAAACGAAGGCCATTCGGCGTGGCTGGGCGGCGACGGTCGCGGCGAGGGCCCGCGTGGGCACCAGCGATTCGAGGAAAGGCAGGGCCATGACGGTGCCGAGACCCCGGAGAAACGTCCTCCGGCCGAGATGCAGGTGCGAGTGCTGGTTCATGCGCGTGGCTTTTCTCCGATGAAATTACGCCCATGTGCATTCATGACAAGTCGGCAGACCGGGAAAGTCGGGCGTGCGAGGCCGGCACCGGGTGCGGGACCGGCGGTCGGAGCCCACGCCGTAGCCGCCGACGTGAGTCGGTGGCAGTCAGGCCGCGCCGCCCGGCACCGCCACGGACTGACGTCCGCGGCTACCGCGCGAACCGGCCCCGGTCGCCACGGCGAAACGATGCGCCCGGGAAAGCCGGGCGTGGGGCAGCGGCAATGTGCTGCCGCCAGGGTCTGGGGAGAGTGTTCCGTCCCGTATGGACGCTGCGTGGTGGTTCCGCCGGCTGGAAGTCGGCGGAACAATGAACCCCGGCGCGGTTGGAAACTGCCGCCGAAATCCGCCCGGTGGACTCCCTCTCTTCCACTCGTGTATGGACTTGGGACAAGGTGGACGGGTGTGCTGTGCCCGGGTGGCGCGGCCCCTCTCCCCCACCCTCTCCCCGCTCGTGCCTCGCAGGGCGAGGGAGTCACACAGGGGCAGTCCCCAGATTAGCCCAGAGGACGGCCGGCGCCGATTCCCGCCTTCCTTCCGCGTCCGCGCCGCGTTACTTCTGCGCCGTGGCTTGGCGAATCGACAACTGCGTGGTGCGGGGCGAGCTCGACAACCGCACGAAGGGCGTCGTGCGGGGCCGGCTCTGGCTGCACGGGGGCAATTCGCCGCTGCCGCTGGAACTCATCGGCAACGCGTGCGCCGACCTCGCGGGCTGCCTGCTGGAATTCGAGAACCGCGAGCCCACCATCGCGGTGCCGCGGGAACTGCGGCTGAGTCCACCGCTGCGGGGCGCCGCCGGCGACCTCACCGCCTCGCGCCGGGTGCGCCTGGCCGAAACGGACGCCAACGGCCGGCCGAAGGCGACGGAACGCTGGGGCAACGCGCTTTACCTCGAATGGTTCACGCCGGGCCTCGGGCGCATCGTGATCGAGTCCACCGATTTCACCCTCCGCATCTCCGCGCCGGAATGGGCCCTGACACCGGCCGAGGAGCAGGCGCGGCGGCAGGCCGCGGAGGAGGCGTTTGCCGGCTTCCTGTCCGCGCTCGACGCGGCGGTCCGCCAGGCCGAGGCGCAGACGCCGCCCGCGGACAAGGAAGATTGGGACGAGTTCGACTACGAACGCCTGCTGCGCGAGAGCGACGCCCGCACCGACAAGTATTCCGAGCTGCTGGACCGTTACCTCGAACATCCCGACCGCGACGCCATTGTCGCCCGCCTGATGGGCTGGACCGACGAGGAGGCCAAGGCCAACGCGGAGGAACTGGACGCGGAGGACGACGACGGGCCGCCTTCCGTCGAGGAGCTGAATGCCGCCGCGGCCGAGGCGCTGGAGAACCCGATTGATCCCGACCCCGCCACGGAAGGCGTGGACTGGGTGCGCGAGGAGGACGGAAACCTCTCGCATCCGCTGTCGTTGCGGACCTTCAACAGCTCGATGGCGTTGTGGCGTTCCGCGCGGGCCGCCGGCATGGACCAGTCGGCGGACGAGGATCTTGCGGAGCTGGTTTCCGAATTCCAGATCACCGGCGCCAAGCTCTCGGGCGCCCTGGATTCGCTGGCGTATGGGCGCAGCCTGGAACGGGGCCCCTTCATCGTCGCCTACCTCAAGCGCGCCCTCAGTCACCTGCACCGGGCGCAGGCCGCCCTCGAACGCGTTGCGCCGCGGTCGTTGCTGCTGAGCTCCACCGTCGAGCGGACCCGTCAGGAGCTCTTCGAGATCCGCGAGGAAATCCTCCGGCTGATGCAGGAATTCCGCGGCGGCACGGACTGACCGGCACCCGGCGGGCCGGTCCGCCGCAAGCTCCTGTTCACCCCGTCGCGGTTCTGTGGTTCCCTCCCGCGAACCGATGAACATTCCGTTTCTCAATCCGGGCGCGCAGTTCCACACCCTGCGGTCGGAAATCCTCGCGGCGGTCGAAGGCGTGCTCGCCAAGGGGCACTACATCCTCGGCCCGAATGTCGCCGCGCTGGAACAGGAGACGGCGGCCTACTGCGGCGCGCAGTTCGGCGTGGGCGTCAATTCCGGTTCGGATGCCCTGACCCTGGCGCTGCGCGCGCTCAACATCGGCCCCGGCGACGAGGTGATCACCACGCCCTTCACCTACATCGCGCCGGCCGAGAGCATCCACCAGGTCGGGGCCAAGGTGGTTTTCGCCGACATCCATCCGCGGCGCTTCACCTTGGACCCGGCCGCCGTGACGCAACGGATCACGCCGCGCACCAAGGCGCTGATCCCGGTGCATCTGTTCGGCCAGGCGGCGCCGTTGCGGGAACTGGAGGCGCTCGGCCTGCCCCTCATCGAGGACTGCGCCCAGGCCATCGGCGTGAACTACGACGGGCGCCCGGTGGCCGGTCAGGGTCGGCTGGGTTGCCTGAGTTTTTATCCGACCAAGAACCTCGGCGCGTGCGGCGACGGCGGCATGCTGGTGACCCAGGACGAGGCGCTCGCGAAGACGCTCCGGATGCTCCGCGTCCACGGCATCGAGAAGCGCTACCATCACGACCTGCACGGCTACAATTCCCGGCTGGACGAACTCCAGGCCGCCATCCTGCGCGTGAAGCTGCCGCACCTGGACGCCGGGAACGCCCGCCGGGCGGCGATCGCGGCGCGCTACAATGCCGGCTTTGTCGACTTGCCGGTGGAACTGCCGGAAGTGCAGCCCGGCAGCACGCACATCTACCACGTCTACGCGTTGCTGGCCGACCGGCGGGACGACTTGCAGGCCCATCTCGCGGCGCAGGGCGTGCCCACGATCATCTACTATCCGGTGCCGCTGCACCTGCAGAAGTGTTACGCGGACCAAGGCTGGCAGGCGGGCGACTTCCCGGTCGCCGAAGCCGTGTCCCGGCGCATCCTGCCGTTGCCGATGTATCCGGAACTGACCGACGAACAGGCGGATTACGTCGTGAAGCAGGTGCGGGCCTTCTACGGCGCGTGAGCGACGGAGGGGGACGACCTAGCGGCTGTTGCGCAGGTAAACGTGCGCCACGCCCACCAGGATCAGGAACAGCGTGACGAATAGCGCGATGGTCCGGTTGCGGGCGACGCGCTTCTCGTGCCGGAGCGGGCGCAGGCCATGGATGCTGCCCGCGGCGAGCATCTTGGTGAGGCGCGGATTGTTGCCGGTGGGACCTTGGAGATGGTTCCGCAGCTTTTCCCAGGCCGCGGCGAGATCCCACTTCCGCACGCCCTGCTCGTTGTAATGGCCGCCGGGCCGGGCCGCGATCGGCGTGGGCGGTGGCGTCAGCGGTGGCGCAAAGGCCTTGCCGGCTTCCTTCGCCGGCCGGACCGGGGCGGGCGCCGGAGGTTCCTTCGCGAGCCGGCCCAACTGCGATTGCAGACGCGCCATCTCCGCCTCCAGTTCCTTCTGGCGGGCGTCCAAGGGATCTTCCGGTTTGCGGGCGAACAGCGGCATGGCGGCAACTTCAGCGACGGCGGGGCGGACTATGGGGCGGCCGGACCACAACGCCAGCCCAAGCCCGTCGCCGATGCGCGAAAGGGCGCGGAATGCTCGGTGGCCGGCCTGCCCGACAGTCCTCTTCCCGAGCGTTGGTGGATTAGACACGGCCGACCTCGCGGCTCCCTCTCCCCCAAGGAGAGGGGATCGCCCGCAGACGCCCGATGCTTGCATACCCCGGACTGACGAGGACTGCGCCTAGCCCACTGGCCCCGGACTTCCGTGCGAGCGGAGAACAGCGGTAATGAAATGACGCGCCTCACTACCGACGCGGGCGGTGGACCGGGAAGCGGTCGTTCACGGTTTCCGCAGCAGGAGCAGCAGGAACACGGCGAGGGCCAGCAGCGCCACGGCCGCGATGGGCCAGGTGAGGGCGAGGCCGAGCTTGCACAGTTTGCCCAGCGGCAGCTCGGTCAGCGAGGCGAGGCCGCCGGCGACGGTGTCCTTTTCCAGCTCGGCGGGCGTCTTGCCGTCGAGCACCGGCCACTTGAGACGGGCGGCGTTGTGCTCCATGCGGGCGTTCTCGATGGTGGTGAGCGCGTGGGTGAGCTCGCGCTCCCACGTGCCGTCGGTCCACGACTGCTCGTTCAGCCGTTCGACGTTGGCGAGGGCCTCGCGCAGGCCGACGAGGGTCTTGGCCTGCTGTTCGGCGTCGCGCCGGGCCTTGAGTTCGCCCTGTTCCAGCAGGCCCACGCCGCGGGTCAGCGCCTGGAGCATCTCGGTGCGGCCGTGGCTGAATTCGCCCCGGCGGCGGCGCATTTCCTCGAGCGCAGCGCGGGTGCGTTCAAGCTGTTCCTGGGTTTCGCGCAGCTTGGCGAGCTGCTGCTCGGTGCTGGTGAGCTGCCCGGAAAGTTCCTCGTGCGACGGCGCCCGGCCGGTCGTTGGGGCGGGGGCGGCGGCGCGGGGGGCCGTGTAGTCGGTATCCTCGAAGTCGGTGCCGTCGTAAGGCATGGCGGAGGTTGAGTTTGGAGGGACCAATTTCCAATGGCCAATTGCTCACAGCTCCGCGGTGGCTGCTCCGGGCGTCGGCTCGGGGCTAGCGGTAGTGGACGATCAGGCGGTCGCCTTCCAAGCGCACCCGCTCGATAACCTTACCATCTACTCGCAGGAAACCGCTGTCCCGAGAGACCGGCCAGGCGGTAATGGTTTTAGCGGTCGGGTCCACAATGATTGACTGCCAATCGGACGGCACGAAAGGGGGGCACGCGCACATACGATCTTCGTGGATGATCCGGTAAAACAAGAGCGCATCCAGGTCGGCATCGCCCTCGGTCACCCGGTAACGGACAGTTACCTTGCCATTGAGCGGGAAACTCGCGACCCCAGCCCCTCCGGGAACCCGAAAGGGCAGGTAATCGAACGAGTCCCAGCCCCCGGTGCCATCGCCCGAAATTTCACCGATGACTCTCGTGGCGGCGTTGGTCTGCGTCGGGTCACCGGTCACCAATTCAAGCACGGCGGCGAAGCGGTTGGTTCGGAGACC
>JBIIUN010000040.1:0-16544 GCA_044339945.1 Kapaibacterium sp. (SeqCode) | reverse complement strand
GATCAGGTCCCCGTGCGGATCGATCACCGCCACGCCGTTGCCGAAGGTCAGGTCCTGCCAGGCCATCAGCCCGAGTAGCGTCGACTTGCCGCTGCCGGTGGCGCCGAGCACATGGCAGTGCTGGAGGCGCAGCCGATCCGGCAGCCAGACCGCGCGGGACTCGCCCTCGTGCTCGTTGTCCCCGAGGAACACCGCCTGCTCGGCGGACGTGAACGCCGCGGGCACCGCCCGCGTCTTCCGCACCACCCGGCGGAGCAGCGACGAACGCACCTCCGCCGAGGGCGGATGCGCCAGCGTCACCAACTCGTCCACGTTCAGCAGCATGCCGCTGCGGCGCGTGCGCCGGAGGAACAGGTCGCCCAGCTGCTCGTCCACCGTCACCGGTTCCGGCTCCAGCGGCACCAGCCCGTTGCCATCCGGCTCCGCCAGCGTCCGGAACCCGCCGGTCAACGCCTCCAGCAACGCCGTCGTCGCCGGTTCGTCCGGCCCGGCGGCAACCACCCGCAGGACCACCGCATACAACGGCGCCGCGAGCTTCGCCCGGGCGTGCGTCACCAGCTCCGGATCATTCGCGAAGAACGGCCGGCCGTCGCTGAGCGTGACCGCCCGCAGCACCGACGGCGCCCACGGCGCCCGGGCCGGCGTGAGCAGCACCTGGATCAGGCCGAACCGTTCGGAAGGCAACCGATCCAAGGCGCCGCACAACGCGACCCACGGATCCGCCGCGAGCGAGTCCAGCGCCCGGAGCGGCACCATGAACTCGTGGTGCAGGCCCAGCTCCGCCACCTGCAGCTGGCCCGCCCCCGCGCCGAGGAACCGTTCCCGCAGGAAGCCGTCGCGCCGGGTGACCACCGCCTCCGGGAAGAACGCCCGGAACTGCTGCGCCACCGCTTCCGCCGCACCGGCGGGCACCGCCAGCTGGAACACCGTCTCGGCCGATGTCCCCACCACCTCAAAGGCCAGCGGCCCGGGCAGGCCGCTGACGCAGGCGAGGAACAGGCCGAAGCTGTCCGGGTCCGGTTGCGCGGAGGGCGGCAGGGCGAACTGGAGTTCCGCCCAGGCGGCCACCGGTTCCGCCGGCGGCGGTGCCGGCTCGGGCGGTTCCGGTGCCGGCGTCCGCACCGGTTCCGGCTTCGTTCCGAACAGCCGGCCGAGTCCGCGGGCGAGCGTGCTGCCGAACGTCTCCACCCGGCCGTCATCCACCGTCAGGCTGGGCGGCACGAGGTGACCCGGGAACTCGACGAAGGGCGGTTCGAGCCCCACCGGTTCCGGCCAGGTCAGCGCGCCGCGGCCGCGCAGTTCCCAGCGGTAGAACTGCCGCGTCAACGCCAGCGCGAGCTGCCGGCCGGGCGGGATCACGGCACCGTGGGCTGGCCGCCCACGGGCCGCAGGGGTTGGGTGTCATCAAGCCCCGCGAGCACGCCCTGCACGGCCCGTCGCACCAACCCGGTGAACGCCTGGTGCACGTCCTGCCGGTAGAACGTGTCCGGCCGGAACCAGCGCAGGTAAAGCGGTCCCAACACCGGCAGCTCCGGCAACCGTTCCGCCCACCCGCCTTCCGAAGTCTTCGCGTAACGCGCCACCGACCACAGGAAGGTCACGGCCAGCGCCAGCACCACCAGGGTCTGGAGCAGCGTCAGCGCAACCAGCAACGCCCCGGCAAGCCCGGCGAACACGCCGAAGGCCACCAGGTAATGGAGCCAGCGGACATGCGGGAAGCGGTCGAGGCTGCGCACCGACACGAACGTGCTGACGCCGACCGGCGCCACGCAGACCAGGAACTCGGAGAACTCGCGGCGGACGCTCAGGTAGAGCCGGTCCGCCCCCAGCGGCCCCGCCTCGGGCAGCGGCCGGGTGGTGAGCTTCACGCCGGGCACCTCGAGGCGGCGCACCGCGGCGGCCAGCGCCTCGTAGACCGCGGACGCGGCGATGGCCCGGTCCGGGTGCAGCTCGAACGTCTCCAGCTTCACCTGCGCGGGCGGGCCGTGCCAGGCGAGCAGCAGCCGTTCCCACGGCGTGGGTTCCTTGGGCTGGCCCAGCTCGACCAGCAGCAGGGCCGTCTTCTTCGGGGCGTCGGGATTCATGGGGGGAGGAGGGTGAGGGGCTGGCCGAGCTGGCGTTCGAGGTCGGCCCGGAACCGGGCGTTCGCCTCGGCGACCTTCTCCCGGGCGTAGTCCGGGCGATTGACGAAGGTCTGGGGCGACAGCGGCACGCCGATGTTGCCCTCGTAGGCCTCGAAGAGGCGCAGCTGCCAGCGCACCTGCGTCTCGCCCGGCCGCACCTCGACGAACTGGAGCACCGCCTCGTCCACCGCCAGGCCCCGGGAGGCGAGCAGGACATACCGCGTGGTCGCGTCGGGCCGGCCCAGGTTCACCTGTTTCCAGCGGCCCTTCGGATCGGCCAGCACCCGCGCCAGGGCCGCCTCGACCGCCGCGAGGTCCTGCGTCGTGCCCAGTTCGGTGACCGGGAAGAGCGCCGCGTGCCGGCCCTTGGCGGCGGACTCGCGGAAGGCGGTCCCGGCCGACTGCCGCCGCTGGCGGAGCGCCTGCTCGGCGGCCGCGGCTTCCGCCCGGCTCCGGGCGGTCTTCAGATTTTCCGTGAGCCGCGTCAGGTCCGTTTCCGCCGCCCCGAGGGTCTTCGCGGTGGCCAGCAGGGTGTCTGCTTCGGTCAGCCGACCGTTCCGCACGGCCTCCTCCACCTCGGCGACCGCCCGTTTGATCTGGGCGGCGCGATCCTCGGCGGCCGCGGCGGCCTGCCGTTCGGTCACCTGTTTCCGGACCTGCTGGGCCAGGACAAAGCCGGGCTGTTCCCGTTCCGCCTCGTCCAGCAAGCGCAGGGCGGCGGTGAAGTCCCGCCGGTTGGCGGCGTCCGCCGCGGACTGCACCGCGGCCCCGGCCTTCGCCGTCGGTAGCAACGCCAGCGCGTTGGTCTCGCCGGGCAGGGCCCGGAGCGCTGCCGTCAGGTTCCGCACGGCGGACGCATACCGTTCCGCCGCGAGGTCGGCCTTGGCCTCGGCCAGCGCCTGCCGGTGCCGGGTGTTCACCAGCGGCACGCTCACCTGCCGGATCTCCTGCGCCACGACCTCCACGTCGAGGGTTTCGGGATCATGGTCGTCCAGGGTGAGGTGCACCCGGTAGCGGCCCGGCGGCACATTGGTGCGGACGAGCGGCGTCACGCCCCAGCGCGTTCCGTCCACGGCCACCCGGGCGCCGGCCGGTTCGCTGACGAACCGCAGGGTGCCATACACCCACGCCACCGTGATCCGGTTCGTGGTGTTGGCGCGGATCAGTTCCGCCCGGCGCAGCCGGTAGTCGCCGCGTTCGGCCCGCAGTTCGTAGTCCCCCGCCGGCAGCCAGAGCGGGCCGCCCGGAAAGGTCCCGGTCCATTCCTGGCCGGTGGCCGGCCGCCGCAGGGTGAACCGCCCGTCGTTCGGTTCCGCCGCCAGGGTGGCGACGCCGATGGGCACGACGGGCTCCAACCGCAGGTCCGGGCCAAACGCGTGCAGGTCCAGGGTGTGAGTCAGGCCACCGTAGTGGAGCGTCGCGGTGTAGTCCCCGGCGGCGATCGGCTGGAACACGCCGGTCTCGCTGCGGAACTGCCCGTGCGATCCCGTGAGGTCGATGCGGTCGGGCCGCGGCTGCGGCGCCAGGGTGAGCGCCCCGACACTGCGTTTCAGCGTCACGGTGCCTAGGTCCAGTGGGCCGTAACCCACGAACCGTTCCAGCGTGACCGGTTCGGCATCGGTCGCCCCGAACCGGAACCGGCGCGACCCCAGCGGCAGTGGCCGGCGCAGGTCGTGGTCGCGGTCATCGAGGGTGAACGTCCAGCCGCCCGCCGGGTCGGTGCCGTCGAGGGTGACGCGCACGCGGAGCAGCGTCTCGGGCCAGTGCCGGCGGTGGTAGTCCCAGCACAAAATCACCCCGCCGAGGAGCGAGGTGAGCAAAAATGGGAGGAAGGCGCGGAAGAGGCTTCGGCGCGGCGGAGCGGACTGGGGTTGAGGCTCCATACGAACTCAGAGTTCGTTCATTTCCTTACCGCGGGGTCACAGGTCTGTCTGCAAAGAAGTGGCGGGCTCAGGCGGAGGGACGGGTTTCGCCCAGCTCCGGCCGGTCGGGCCCGCCCAGTTGCAGCAGCCGGGTCTCGAGCTGGCCGACGGTGCGGTTCGCCTCGACGACCTGCTGGAGCATGCGGTCGCGTTCCTTCTCCAGCCGCTCGATGAAGTAGTCCTTGCCGCGGTTGGTGATCTGGAGGTCGCGCAGTTCACGCCGGAGCTGTGCCACCGCTTCCGGTTCGGCTTCGGAACTGCGGGGCCGCGTTTCGGTCCGGGACGGAGCCGGTCCGCTGGGTTCCGGCGGATTCGGTTCGGTTCGGATGGGTGCCGCGGGCCGGGGTTCCACCGGGAACCGCGCCTGCCGGGCCTTCTCCTCCGCGATGGCCGCGTCCACGGATTGTCGGGTCACGAAGTAACGGCGTTCGTTCGGGTCATAGTAGGCGTCGAGCCGGGCGAGGCCGTGCGGGTTGGGCTGGCACCACTTGGTAACGCTGCGTTCGGTGCGGGCCACGCCCGCCGCCTCGAAGAGCCGCGCCACCTCGCGCACGGTCAGCGTGTGGGTCTCCTTCCGGCGCGGTCCGAACGCCGCGGAACCGGACGGCACGGTTCCGCCGGGGACGGAACTCGGCGGAACGCTGCGGAAGTCGGCCGACACGTTCGGCACGTTGCGGAAGGGTTCGGTGGCATTCGGCACGATTCCGTCCGGGGCGGAAGGCGTCGGAGGGGTTCCGACCGGGTCGGACTGATTCAGTTCGGTGCCGAAGGAAGCGGATCCGTTCGGCGGGGTTCCGGTCAGTTCGGTGAAGGGAAGCGGGTAAGTTTCATCGGGCATAGGTTTGGGGTTAGGACGTCCGCGGGGGACGTATCTCCAGCATAACACAGGTTATCCCTGGGGCGGAACTGCCCGGGACGTCGCCGGCCATGGTATGATGCGGGACATGCAGTCCATCGGCGACGTCATCCGCGAACAGAACATCCAGCTGGCCACCCTCGACCCGGTGGCCCGCGACGGCTTCACGCAGGTGCCGAACTTCATCCTGCGCGACCCGCGGCTCTCGGTCGGCGCCAAGGTGGTCTACGCCATGTTCCTGTCCTACGCCTGGCACAACGACTCGTGCTTCCCGGGCCAGGAACGCCTCGCGGCCGACATCGGCATGAGCCGTTCGCGCGTGACCGAATACGTCGCCGAACTGGTCGCCGCCGGCCTCGTCACCGTGCAGCGCCGCGGCCAGGGCCAGACCAACCTCTACGTGGTCCACTTCCGCGTGACCGGCACCGTCCGGCGCCCGGACGTCGGCCGGCCGACTTCAAGACGTCGGTCGTTCGACCTCCAGCGGTCGGTGGGCTGACCTCTCTCTATAGAAGCATATGCAGTCCAAACATACGCAGGATGACAGTGACCTTGAAAGGTGGGGACAACCGGAACCGCGCGGCCTGGTGATCAGTCTCTTCGACCTGACCGGCGTCATGGTCCGGCCGTGGGCCGAGGCCGGCTATCTCTGCTACTGCGTGGATCGCCAGCATCCGCCGGGTGAGTCCCGGCCGCCGGGCGGCTTCCCCAACCTGATCCGGGTCGGCGCCGATGTGCGCGAATGGCTGCCGCCCTACGGGCCGGTCACGATCCTCTTCGCCTTCCCGCCCTGCACGCACGTCGCGGTCAGCGGCGCCCGCTGGTTCCGCGACAAGGGCCTGGGGCATCTGATCGAGTCGCTCGCCTGCTTTGATGCCGCGGTGCGGCTCGCGGAGTGGACCCGTGCGCCTTACCTGATCGAGAACCCGGTCAGCACGGTCTCCACCTATTGGCGGCCACCCGATCACACCTTCGATCCGTGCGACTACGGCGGTTACCTCGACCCGCCCGGCGACGCCTACACCAAGCAGACCTGTCTCTGGACGGGGAACGGCTTCCGGATGCCGATTCCGAACCGCGTTGAACCGGAACCCGGCAGCCGCACGCTGCGGTTCAGTCCCGGGCCCGACCGGGCCAACTTGCGTTCGGTCACGCCCGCGGGTTTCGCGCAGGCGGTGTTCGTCGCCAACCACCCGCTCCCCCACCGGCGCCAACATCGGCGGGGGAGGGCTTGGCCCGCGTCTTCCGCATAAGCAAAACCCCGCCGGGAGGCGGGGTTTCAGTTTGAGTCGGGCAGGCGCACCGTCACGGGCAGGACGTATTCGGCGGGCGGGTCGGGTGCGGCCGGCGGCCGCAGGCCGCGCTCATGGCGGCGCCGCAGTTCGGCCTCGAGCAGTTCGCGGACATTGGCGGTGACGAGTTCGAGGCTCTCGCCGAAACAGGCCAGGCCCGGCACCGCCGGCACCTCGGCCCAGTAACCGCCGCCCGTATCCGGCCGGATCCGCACGGTGTAGCGTTGGTAGGTCATCCCCGCAGTTTAACACGGATGGACCGGGCACCGCAAAGGGCGGGATAATTTGGAAAGCAGGAAGGCAGGAAAACACGAGGACAGGACAACGCGGTCACCGCCTGTTTTCTTCCCTTCCTGCTTTCCTGTTTTCCAAATTCGTCTTCCTCGCTCCGCCCCTTCAGCGGTCTTCCCCGTTGCTTTCGTCCCGGCCGTGGACAGGTTCGGTTCCAGTCCGCATGAGCACCCTCGACGCCATCCGCCAGCCCGCCCCCGGGCCGGCTTCACCCCTCGTCCTGCTCGTCAAGGAAGACGAAGGTTCCGGCCTCATGATGCGCCGGTTCGTGACCTGGGCCGGCTGCCGGTTCGACCGGGTCCGCTCACCCGAGGAACTTTGGGCTTCCCCGCCCGAGCGGCTGCTATCGACCCACGGCGTGATCGTGGACCACTATGGCGACACCCTGGCCACGCTCGCCGAGATCCGGCGCCGGCATCCCGGCGTCGGCACGCTCGTGGTATCCGCCTTCACCCCCGAGGCGGAGCTCGGGCGCACCCTCACGCTTCCGCCCCACCCCGCGGACGCCGTCCGCGCCATCACCGAACTGATCGCGGAGTTCCGGCCGGCCCAATGAGATAATCTGGAAGGCAGGAAAACAGGACAACACGCGGACGGGATGTTGGGGATTCCGCCTGTCTTCTTCCCTTCCTGCTTTCCTGTTTTCCAAATTCGTCTTCCTCGCTTCGCCCCTTCAGCGGTCTTCCCCGTTGCTTTCGTCCCGCCCGTGGACAGGTTCGGTTCCAGTCCGCATGAGCACCCTCGCCGCCATTCCCCAGGCCGCCCCCGGGCCGGCTTCACCCCTCGTCCTGCTTGTGGTCGTGGAGGACGGGCTCAATCGGTTCTACCAGATGGTGCTCACGCGCGCGGGCTACCGCTGCGATCGCGTGCGTTCCCCGCAAGAGCTCTGGGCTTCCCCGCCCGAACGGCTGCAGGCCGCCCACGGTGTGCTCGTGGATCACACCGCCGACACGCTGGCCACGCTCGCCGAGATCCGCCGCCGTCATCCCGGCGTCGGCACGCGGGTGCTCTCCGGTTACGCGCCCAGCCCCGAGCTCGGGCGCACCCTGATGCTCCCGCTCCCTTCCGGGGAGCTGACCCTCGCGGTGGCCGAACTGGTCGCGGAGTTCCGGCCGGTGTGAGGAACTAATCTGGAAGGCAGGAAAACAGGAAAACACGCGGACAGGCTGGCGGGATTCCGCCTGTCTTCTTCCCTTCCTGTTTTCCTGTTTTCCAAATTGATCTTCCCGCCCGGATGTCCCTGACGACCGCCCCTACAACCATGGTTTGTAGGGGGCGCGCCACCGGCGCGGACGACGGGACGGCCGTAGCCGGCCGCGACGGGTTCCCCCAACGTGTTCGGGCTGCGCCCGACTTCGCGCGTTTTCCTCCGGCTATCGGGTGCCGGCCCAGCCTATCCGGGGGTCCGTTACCAAACCGCGCGAAGTCGGCCGCCGCTAGCCGCTCACCCCGACCACGTTGGGGGACGGGTTCACTGACTTCACCACCACGACTTCGCCATCGCGCCGACGGGCGCCGGCCGACTCGCGGCCGGAACGACCCCGGACTCCGCCAATAACCAGGTGACCCGCGGGGCCGTCCGCACTTCCCCGAAGGACAACGCGCCCCGGGGCGCCGTTCATGCCACCAGTTCCAGGAACGCCCGGGGAGCCAGCGCGGGCACCGCCGAGCGGCGGTAATCCGGCAGGTTGCGCGTGACCAATTGGCGGGCACCGAACGAAAGCGCAGCAGCCACCTGCATGGCATCCTCCAGGTCCTTCATTGGCAGCCCGAGCGCGGCGTGCATGTCCGGGGTGCTCACCGGGGCGACTTCGACGAAGTCGAGCAGGTCCGCGATGAACGTCCGGGCATCCGGCTTCACGAGGTAGGCCACATTGGAAAGACTGTGCCACGCGACGGCCGCCTGGCCGGGATTGGCCTCGGCCCAGGACAAAACCGCCGCGGAGTCCGCAAAGAACTCGGCGCGGCGGAGGGCGACATCCAGCAGGATGTCAGTATCGATCAGGATCTTCACGCGAGGCGATGCTTGGCCTTCAGCGCCTGGAGGCGCAGGTCCTCGGCCCCGCCTTCACGCACGGTAAACTTGCCCGCCCAACGTTCCACGAAGGAACCGGCCGGCTTGGTCCGGGGCGCCAGCGAGGCCTGCAACGAATGCTCCACCAATCCCGACAGGCTGGTGCCCCGGTGGTGGGCAAGACGTTTGGCCCGGACGATCAGTTCCCGGTCCATGGTGACGGTCACTCTTTCCTTCATGAGCATACTCTACCGGAAAGTATGCGGCCCCGCAACCCCGCCGCCGCCATGCTACACTGGAACCATTGGCCCCACAGCCAGCCCCGATTGCCCGGACCGCTCGTTCCCACATGGTTGCGGTCCGTCGCCGCCCGACGGTTTCACCGACACCCGGAACCACGACGGCGCGCCCGGAGTCGGGGCTGACTCTGGCGTCATGCACGATTCACCCCTGATACTGGGCCGGCGGCAGTCCGGCTGGGATCCGGAGGGCGAACCGGTCGGCCTGACCCCCGCCGATGCCCGTCACCACTCCTACGTCATCGGCCAGACCGGTTCCGGCAAGTCCACCCTCCTCCTGAACCTCGCCCGGCAGCACCTCGCCGCCGGCCGCGGTTTCGCGCTGCTCGACCCCCACGGCGACCTCGCCGACGCCGTGCTCGCCGGCTTCCCATCGCACCGCGCCGACGACCTCGTCCTGTTCAACCCCGCCGACCTCGAGTTCCCGGTCGGCCTGAACCTCCTCGCCCACGTGGCCCGCGACCGCCGGCACCTTGTCGCCAGCGGCATCGTCGAGGCGTGCAAAGGGCTCTGGCGCGACTCGTGGGGTCCTCGCCTCGAATACATCCTGCTCAACACGCTGCTCGCCCTGCTCGACGCGGAGAACGTGTCGTTGCTCGGGGTCACCCGGATGCTCGTGGACGACCGGTTCCGCGAACGCATCGTCCGGCAGCTCCAAGACCCGCAGGTGCGCCGCTTCTGGGAACTGGAGTTTGCCCACTACGATCCGCGTTTCCTGCGCGAGGCGATTGCGCCGATCCAGAACAAGGTCGGCCAGTTCCTGCTGAACCCGCCGATCCGCAACGTGCTTGGCCAGGTCCGCTCCCGGGTGGACTTCCGCCACCTGATGGACACCGGCCGGGTGTTCGTGGCGAACCTCGCCAAGGGCCGCCTGGGCGCCGAGCCGGCCAACCTGCTGGGCTCGCTGCTGGTCAGCCAGTTCCAGCTCGCGGCCATGGGCCGCGTGGATCAGCCCGAGGCCGAACGCCGCGACTTCCACCTGCTGGTGGACGAGTTCCACAACTACACGACCGACAGCTTCGCCGGCGCGTTGGCCGAGGCCCGCAAGTATCGCCTGAGCCTCACGCTCGCCCACCAATACGGCGCCCAGCTCACCGACCGCGTCCGCGACGCGGTCTTCGGCAACGTGGGCACGCTGGTGGTGTTCCGCGTGGGCCACGCGGACGCGGAACGTTTCGAGCAGGAGTTCGGCGGCGAACTCAAGGCTCGCCAGTTCGCCGACCTGGACCGGCACCATGCCTACGTCCGGCGGCTCGCCGACGGCGTCGCCCAGGAACCGGTGGTCCTCCGCACGTTGCCGCCCATGGCCGTTCATCATCGATCCGTGGAGCGGCTGATCCGGCGCAGCCGGGAACGGTATGCCCGGCCCCGGGCCGAGGTAGAGGCGAAGCTGGAGCGGTGGTTGCGGGGATGAAAAAACCCGCCGGGAGGCGGGTTCAGTCGAGGCAGGCTTCCACGAACTGGGCGAAGTCCTCGTCGAGCAGCAGGCGTTGCTGTTGCCAAACGGTCCGGGGCAGCGGCAGCGAGAAGAACCGTTTGATGTCGCGCTGGACCTTGTCCGGTCGGCGCAGCAACCCGGTCTGGATGGCCTGAAACGACGCGGAGAGGTGCTGGATCAGGTGGCTGATGAAGAGTTCCTCGGCCGGCGTCGGCGGGGCCTGCCGCACGTCGATCTGGTCGTCCAGGATGCGGAGGAGTTCCTTCCGCTCGATGAGCCGGCCCCAGAGCTCGCGGTGTTCGCGGGTGAGCACGAGCAGGTTGGTGATCTGCCGGGCCCTGGTGTCGTCCCGGAAGGACAGGCCGGTGAACACGAGGCCGGACACGAGCGCGATCACGTCGAGCGACTCACGCAGGTGGCTGAGGAACAGGGCAAGTGGGTTCATTCCTCCAGTGTAACACGGGCCACGGGCTCACGCGGAGGGGCTGGGGATGGAGAGGATAACAACGAAGGGACCAAGGGAACGAAGACGGCGGAAAGATCTCACGCGAAGGCGCAAAGACGCAAAGGAGGGAAAGCAAACCAAGCGTTCCTTCCCGTGTCTTCTCTTTGCGCCTTTGCGTCTTTGCGTGCGCCTCATTCCCGGTCCGGGATGTCCGGCTTGGCGCGCACCAGCGTGGCCCGGGGCAACCACACCACCCGTTCGTCCGGTCCGCAGCCGACCGTGGGCGGCAGGTGTCCCTGCGCCTGCGCGGTGATGTCGATGCCGATCACCGCGAAGTCGCCCGTGTCGAGCAACACGATGTCGGGACAGCCTCGGCAGGCCAACAAGAGGCTCGGGTTCTCCCTCGTGCTCAAGCTCGACTCTGCGCAGATGTATCTATCGGAACGTGGGCTCGCCGCGGCCACAGTCCGCGAGTTCGGCTTGAACGGGGATCACACGCCGGCGAGTCCGCGATGACGCTGCGGGTGGCCCGTTGGACACACCTGTGCTCCGCTCCACTAAATGTTCGCAAGTCGCCCCGTCGAATCTCCAAACCGCGGCATACCCTTCATTCCCATCCGGTCCGTGAGACTCAGGAACAAATTCGCCAGCGGCTTCGACTCATGCTTCACGTAACGTCCGGGCGTCAACGTGCCACCACCTCCGCCCGCCAGCAGAACCGGCAGATTGGAATGCGTGTGCCGGTTGCCATCCGCATTCCCGCTCCCATAGACAATCATCGAATTATGCAGCAGGGACCGGGAATCGGAATCCTTCACCGCCTCCAGCTTCTGCAAGAACTTCGCAAACTGCCCGACATACCAGCGATCAATCGCGGCGACCTTCTCCACCCACTCCGGCCGGTTCTGGTGATGCGTCAAATCATGATGCCCTTCCGCAATCCCGATTTCGCTGAACGATCGATTGCTCCCGTCGTAAGAGAGCTGCAGGGTCGCCACCCGGGTCGTGTCGGTCTGGAACGCCAGCACCAGCAAATCATACATCAACTGGACATGCTCCCCATGGGTGTCGGGCACGCCTGCGGGGGTTTCAACCGCCGGGTCCTGGGTCGCCCGGACACGTTCGGATCTGGCAATTCTCTCCTCCACCTCGCGCAGGCCGGTCAGATACTGGTCTAGTTTCTCCTGGTCCCGGGCGTCCAGGCGCCGCCGCATGTCGCGGGCATCCTGGAGGACGAAATCCAGGATCGACCGTTGCTCCCGCTGACGGCGCAGCAGGTTCGCCACCCGCTCGCCGGGTGCACCGGAACCAAACAACCGCTCGAACACCAGTCGGGGATTGTTCTCCGCCGACATGGGGGTGTTCTCATTGCGCCACGAGAGATTGAATTGGTAGGCACACGAATAACCCGCGTCGCACCCGGAGGATTTCCGCACGTTGTCGCACGTGAGTTCCAGCGAGGGCAACCGAGTCAGGTGCCCGATCGGCCCGGCAATCACTTGATCGATCGACATGCCGGCCCGGATCTCGGTCGAGCTTTTCTTGAGGCGAACCCCGGTGAGAAACGTGCCATTGCTGCGCGCGTGATCCCCCGCGCCGTCCGGCCCGGGATTGGCGGCGAGATTGTCGAGCCCGCCCGCGACCTGCACATGCTGCCGCACGGGATCCAGTGGCTCGAGGGTGCGATTCCACCCAAACTGCGCCCCCTCCCCCTTGGGCCACCATTCCGCCGGGATCGCGCCGTTCGGGAAATACACAAAGACCGAACGAAGCGGCGCCCCGGACGCCGTGGTGGCCAACCCGCCCGACGGGCCGGCCTCCGCAGCCCAGCTCCGGACGCCTGGCAGCGAGGCAAGCGCCGGCACCGCAATGCACGCCCCCAACCCCCGCAACAGCGTGCGGCGGCTCAGGCTGAAGTGGCGCTGGGCAGCGATCGATTCGGCACTCATCGGATTCATGAGGGTTGCGGGACAGGTTCCAACTGATTCTTGGGCAGGATCTATTTCTGGGGCGAGGCGGCAATCCCAGGATTACGACGCTTTTGGAATGGCGCGGACTCGACAATGCCCATCAGCAGCGCCGAGGCCCTTCCCCCGCTGGCCTCGAGCTGCCCCACGATGCGATCCACCGTCTCGACGTCGTAATACTCAAGTCCGCGTCCGAGCGCGTAGGTCAGCATCTTCTCGGTCAACGCGTGATAAAACTCCGTCCGATGTCGTGTCGCCAGGATCCGTTTGAGCTCCCGCACCCCGGAGAACGACTCGCCACTGAGCAAGGCCCCGCCGGGCTCGATGGGCAAGCCCCGCTCCTGATCGCGCCACATGCCCAGGGCGTTGAAATTCTCCAGGGCCAGGCCGGGCGGATCCATTCGGTTGTGACAGGAACTGCAGAGCGGTTTCTCCCGGTGCAAGGCCAGGGTCTCGCGCAAGCTGAGTTCCCGTGCCTTCGACTGGCGGGCCGATTCCTCGAGCGTCGGGACATTCGGCGGGGCCGGCGGCGGCGGCGTGCCAAGGATGTTCTCCAGAACGAACAACCCCCGCTTGACCGGCGAGGTTCGCGTCGGGTTTGAGGTCACGACCAACACCGTGCCCTGGGTCAGCAAGCCGCCGCGCGGGCTGTCGGGGGGCAACTTCACATACTTCAGTTCATCCCCAACCACCTTGAGATCGGTCAAACCGTAATGACGGGCCAGACGCTCGTTGATGAACAAATAGTCCGCATCAATCCATTCGAGCACACTGCGGTCCTGCCGGAGGACATGCTCAAACGTTTTCTCGGTCTCACGCCGCATCGCCGTCCGAAGTTCCGTCGAAAGCTCCGCCCGAAGGGGCTGGCTGTTGCGCCGCGCAAACTCCGCCCGCAGTTCATCCAGCTCCCTTTTCTCTTCCGCCGAAAGCCGCTCGTAGTCGCGGTCGCGCAACTCCCGGGAACGCGCCCGCATGCGATCCAACTCCGGGTCCGGCGGGTCCTCGCGCGCCAAGACCGTCCGGGATTGGATCTCGATCGATTCGACATCGCGCGCCTGGAGCCATTGTCCCGTGAAATTCTGCATGAGCGCCCCGGAACGAGGATCCGCCAGCATACGCCCCACTTGGGCCGACAAACTCGCGCGAAGCTTCCCGGTGGCCGCCAATCGCCGGAGTTCGTCATCGGGCATCGAGGACCACAGGAAATACGAGAGCCGCGAGGCCAACGCGTATTCATCCACGTTCGGATGACGCCCGCCCGCGCCGCCTCCCGCCAACCCTTCCTCGCGAAACAGAAACCGCGGCGAGGCGAGGACCGCCACCATTGCCTGTGCGATGCCCGCCTCGAAGGTCTTGCCAGGCGGTGAATACGCCGACTCCGCCAGCCTGAACAGGCGATCCACGGTGGCCGGCTCCACCGGCCGCCGGAACGCCTTCGCCGCAAAATCTCCCAGCAGTTCACGCGCATACCGTTCCCGCCCCTCCTCGGACGCGGGGATTTCCCCCGGGAAAAACCGCTCGTGATTTCGCGGGCGGACCATGTGCTCGGGTGCCAACGGACCGCCAACCGTGAGCGAATTCAGCCTGAACCCCAGGGCCCGGATTTGCTTCTGGTCCGGCGTCAATGGTTCCACCTCCAGCGTCAGCCCCCGGTCTCCCACCCCGAGTTCCTGCTCAAACTCAAACTTGAACTGCCGGTTGCCCTCCCGGTTGAACTCGCGCCGGAACAGTTCGCGCTGACCCGCCCGGAGCGTGAGACGCGCTCGGTTGTGGTCGTTTTGGCCATCCACGTAACGTTCCGTGGTGTTGAAATCGAGCAGGACGCGATAACGCCCGGCTTGGCTGGGAACAAAGTCCGCCGTCACCCGGGACACCCGATAGAACGACAACGCAACGTTGCCGACCACCGCCGCCGTGCCTGGTCCACCGTCCGCGTGCCGGAAATCCGCCCCGGTCAACAACCTTTCGGCCGGCGCCCGCGACGCCATCGGCACCGCGCGATTCACAATCTCCGAAGCCGCCGCCAGATACTTCTCCAGCAGCATCGGCGATATCGTCAGCACGTCGGCAAGGTTGTCGAATCCATGGCCGGTGTCGTCCGGGGGAAATTCCTTCTCCGTATCAAAATCAATTCCCATGAGGTCGCGAATGGTGTTGCGATACTCAGCGCGGTTGAGCCGCCGCACCGTGACGCGGCCGGGGTCCGGATTCTCCGGGTCCGCCTGCAAGGCACCGGTCTTGATCCACGCCTCCAATTGCTGCCGCTGGTCCGCGGTGGGTTGGGGCTTCTTGGGGGGCGGCATGATTCCCGCCCGCAGATTCTTGAGCGAACGCAGCCACAGGCCCCGATCCGCCAGCATCGCCTCATCGGAGGCGAACCGATCCAACACGACGCCGCCCTTGTCCATGCCATCGCCATGACAATCGTGGCAATACTCCCGGAGCAACGGTTGGATCGTCGTCCTAAACGACGCGATGGAGTTGGAGACCGAGGCCGAAGTGACCGCCGCGGTGGAATCCGCTGCCGCTGCCCGCGGAACGGCTGGCCCGGCCAAAACCGCGCCAACGATCCCCAGCACCAATGGCCGAGCACGGAACTCTCCGGCCCATCGCCGGATCACTGCTCCGAACCCGTTTTCAGGATGCCCCATCATAAAGTCGGACGAATCGCGAGTGGCTCAATCCAGTTCACGGTTTTGACGACGCTGAGTTCAGGAACAGGGCCACGTCCCGCGCGGCCTTGGTTTCCACACCGGGCTTTTGCAGGAAGCCAAGATCCCGGAACCAGTCAATGAACCGATGCTGCCAAGTGCCAAACGGAATCCCATTCCGATCCGTCAGCCCACCGGTCATGCGCGAGCCGTCCGGCAGCGGGTCCCCGGGATGGCGTCCATTGCCGTAAACATGCAATTCCACGTTCGGAATGCCGACCTTCAGCATGGCGGCGAGATAATCCACCGCCCAGATGGCATGGCCCGCGTCGCCCGAACCCGCACTCATCAGGAACGCGGGCGGACTGTTCCGCGGAATCGCCGGACTGCCGCCCCGTGCGAACGGAGTGGGGCCAGGATAAATCACGCCGACAAAATCAGGCCGCGAAGCGATTCCGGCCAGTGGATCTCCGGGGGCGGAGTTCGTCCGGTCGAACTCGTTGAAGAAGAGGGCCGCTGGGGTGGCCAATTCCGCGCCGGCTGAGAACCCCATGATCCCGATCTTGTTCGGATCCAGGTTCCAGGCCTTGGCATGGGATCGGACCAATCGGATCGCCTGCATCGCATCCCGCACGGCATCGGCATTCACATTATAACCATCCGCACGAAGGCGATTCCGGAGGATCACCGTGTTCACTCCGTAATTGAAAAAGAACGGCACAAAATCGGCCGCCTCAGTGCCGACATTGAGGGTTCGATGCCCCCCGCCCGCGACCAGGATCACCGTCGTCCCCGTGTTCAGGCTCGCCTCGACCGGATGAAACTCGATCGAGGGATTATGGATGTTGGTGATCCAGCTGATGCGTCCGGGGACCGTCTTGCTCCGGTTGAGAAATTCGGCCTCGTGCAGTCGAGAGGATTTGAGATGCGGCGAGTCGGCGGGATACAGCGGCAGAACGAGGCCGCCTTGCAAAATCGGCTCCGGAACAAATGGCGCGCCGTTCTGGGCCAGGGCAAGCAGGCGCGTCAGGAACACAAACCACAGCAAACGGCGAATCAGACAACTCATGTGAACGCGGAGAAAGGGTGGGCGAGTCAGGCGTTACCCGATTTGAAGCGCCGCGCCCTCCAAAAACAACCATTTCCCGACCCTCAGAAATCAACGATGAGCATCCCTGAGTCGTGGTCGCGGGCAACGGGGACTTTAATCCTTCCGCGACAAGGTCCGCCCGGGACGGACAGGCCA